>JBGQDD010000121.1:0-8420 GCA_041495665.1 Candidatus Acidiferrum sp. | reverse complement strand
CCCGGCACGCCGCTCATCGCCGCAACGATGGCATCGACCTTCGCCGCGTCGCGCCCTTCGGAAAAATTCGGCACGCACTCAATCAAGCGTTTCATTTTTTCGGTTTCTTATCCTGTTGTCCCGACCAGTTGGCAGGGAATTTCGGTTTCCGGTCTGGCAATGTCGGTCTCTCGTACACGAACACTGGTTTCTTTCCCTGTTGCCCGGGCTGAGCGGGCTTCGACGGCCCCGGCGCCGTTTTCAGCGGCCATTGAGGTCCTATCATTGGCTTGAAGTTCGGAGACAGCGGCGTCGCAGTAGCTTTCGTCGTTTGGACCGCTTGCTTGGAGTCCTCCATCCGTCCGCTACTCGCTTGCTCTTTCCGGTAGCGTCTCACCTGCCAAGCGAACCATGTGAAGCCCCCCACCCACAGCCCCGTAACGATGGCATCGTAACCGCTCAGCCCCCCTGCTTTTCCCAGGATCGTGACGGTCACGCAAATAGCTACCAAAAAGCCGTGGAAATATTCTTCGAACAGGCTCTTCGTCTTCCGCGGCACGATCTTGAGAAGGCGTACCTTCCGTACCGGCCTCTTGGAATAATTAGATTGGGGTTTGTTCGGCGGCATGGATCACACGACCACGCTTCACGGTCATCCAACAATGGTTCACACCAAAATAATAGGGAATTTCCCGGTACTCGGCCACCTCGAATACGGCAAGGTCCGCTTGTTTGCCAACCTCCAGCGATCCGATCGTTTTTTCCCGCCGCAACGCATAAGCCGCATTTATCGTCGCCGCCGCTATCGCCTCGGCCGGCATCATGCGCAATTGCGTGCACGCCAGCGACAAAATCATCGGCATGCTCATCGTTGGGCTTGTTCCCGGATTGTAATCCGTCGCCAGCGACACAATCGCTCCCGCCTCAATCAACGCCCGCGCCGGCGCATAATGCTTCAGCCCCAGGTGGAAGTCGCATCCCGGCAGTAGCGTCGCCACCGTTTCCGATTTTCCCAGCGCCGCGATATCGGCGCGATTCACTTTCTCCAGATGATCGCAGCTTGCCGCCCGCATCAGGATTGCCAGCCGCGCCGCGCCCGTCCGCGAAAGCTGCTCCGCATGCAGCCGTGGCGCCAGCCCCCATTGCCGGCCCGCCTGCAGCACGCGTTTCGACTGTTCCACCGTAAACGCGCCGCGATCGCAAAACACATCGCAAAACTCCGCCAGCCGGTTCTCGCCTATTTCCGGCAGCATATTTCGCTCCATCAACTCGATGTAGCGCTCCGCTCCGTCCGCTTTTCCCCGATACTCTGCCGGAACCACATGCGCGCCGAGAAACGTGGACACGATCTCCAGCGGCTGCTCGGCCGCCAGTTCTTTGTGCAATCGCAAAATCTTCAATTCGCTCGTAACGTCGAGCCCGTACCCGCTCTTCGCTTCGACCGTAGTCGTTCCGTACGCCGCGAACTGTTTCAGCGCCGCAAGCGCGCGTTTCTTCAAAGCCTCGCTCGTGGCCGCGCGCAGCTTCTTCACCGAATTCAGAATCCCGCCGCCCTTGCGCGCAATCTCTTCGTAGCTCGCCCCAGCAATCTTCAATTCATACTCTTCCGCCCGGCTCGCCGCATGAATCAGGTGCGTATGCGAATCGACAAATCCCGGCAGCGCCACGCGCCTGCCCAAGTCGAGCTTCTCCGCCGCCCGCGCTTCCGCCAGCTTTTCCACTTCCGCGCGCGTCCCCACTGCCGCAATCAAGCCATCGCGCACCAATAGCGCGCCATCCTCGATCAATCCCAAGTTGGAAAGGGAGTCGCCGCGCCGCGGACCGCGTCCGCGCAGCGTCAGAAGTTGCGATACACCGGTGATGAGCAGAGAACTCGGCAAAGCCTACGTATTATGACATGGGAACTTTTACGCCATGCTTCTTTGCGAATTCGATGGCCTCCGGATACCCCGCATCCACGTGCCGCACCACGCCCATCCCCGGATCATTCGTCAGCACGCGCTCGATGCGTTTCGCCATTTCCTTCGTTCCGTCCGCCACGGTCACCTGCCCGGAGTGCTGCGAATACCCAATCCCCACGCCGCCGCCATTGTGGATCGACACCCATGACGCGCCGCTAGCCGTATTGATCAGCGCATTCAGCAGCGGCCAGTCCGCAATCGCATCCGATCCATCCAGCATCGATTCCGTCTCGCGATACGGTGACGCCACCGACCCACAATCCAGATGATCGCGCCCAATCACGATCGGCGCTTTCAATTCACCCTTGGCCACCAAATCATTCAGCGCCAGGCCGAATTTGTCTCGTTCTCCATAACCCAGCCAGCAGATCCGCGACGGCAGCCCTTGAAACTTCACGCGCTTCTGCGCCAGCTTGATCCAGCGTTGCAAATGCTCGTCCTGCGGAAACATTTCCAGCACCAGTTGATCCGTCCGTGCAATATCCGAAGCCTCCCCCGAAAGCGCCGCCCACCGGAACGGTCCCTTGCCTTCGCAAAATAATGGCCGGATGTACTCCGGCACAAAACCCGGGAAGTCGTAAGCGTTTTTCACGCCCTGTTCGAACGCAAACGTTCGAATGTTGTTCCCATAATCGAACGTCACCGCGCCCAGCTTCTGCAAATCCAGCATTCCCTGGACGTGCTGCGCCATCGCCGCCATCGAATGTTTTTTGTATTCCTCAGGGCTCTTTTTCCGCAGTTCCAGCGCCGCCTCCAGCGTCATTCCATTCGGCACGTACCCGTCGATGGGATCGTGCGCGCTCGTCTGGTCCGTCAACAAATCCGGCACCACCCCGCGCTTCGCAAGTTCCGGAATCAAGTCCGCGCAATTGCCCACCAATCCAACCGAAGTCGCCTCGCCCTTGCGCACCGCGTTCTTCAAAATCCGCAGCGCCTCATCCAGCGATGTCACCATCACGTCGCAATAGCCCGCCTTCACGCGCCGCTTGATCCGCTCCGGGTCCACATCGATCCCCAGAAACGCCGCGCCATTCATCGTCGCGGCCAGCGGCTGCGCTCCGCCCATGCCGCCCATCCCGCCGGTCACAACGAGCTTTCCCGCCAGGTTCCCGCCAAAATGTTTCTTCGCCGCCGCCGCGAACGTCTCGTACGTCCCCTGCAAAATTCCCTGCGTGCCAATGTAAATCCAGCTTCCCGCGGTCATCTGCCCATACATCATCAATCCCGCGCGGTCCAATTCGTGAAAACGATCCCAATTGTTCCAATGGCCCACCAGATTCGAATTGCACAGCAACACCCGCGGCGCGTATTCATGCGTCCGAAAAACCGCCACAGGTTTTCCCGATTGCACTAGCAGCGTCTCATCCGCCTCCAGCGCCTTCAGCGAACGCACAATCGCGTGAAAACATTCCCAATTCCTCGCCGCCTTGCCCGTTCCGCCGTACACCACCAAATCTTCCGGCTTCTCTGCCACCTCCGGATCGAGGTTGTTCATCAACATCCGCAGCGCCGCCTCCTGCTGCCACCCTTTGCAGGAAATTTGCGTCCCTCGCGCCGCGCGGAATGGTCCCTTCCCCAATCCCGCCTCCGCCACCGTCCCCGGTATCGTCACACTCATGAATTTCCCTCTCCGCCGCTCATACTAACGCACGCCACTCCCTTTTGCACTCTTGCACATGCTCGCTTTCGCGTTCGGGCCGAATTTTCGGCTCAACACCAGTGTTGGCTGATCGCCGGCATCAAATACCAATGGAGAATGGTTTACATACGGCGTATTCTGAGCGACGCTGAATACCACGGAAAGGGCTGGCGAAAATCGAAGGAATAGTCTATGAGTGAGATCTCATTCGTCGTAGCCGACCAACAGGTCGCTGCCGCTCGCCTCGATCCGAATAGCTCGCAGGTGAGAGAAATGGCCGGGTCGGCGATACCCCACATGCCCTTCGAATTGCAATTTCTCCCGGGAGACCGGAAACGAGACGCACAGCACGCGATAGCGCGCTATATACGAGACCCATTTGGATCAACTAGAGACAGCCTTGGTGTCGGCGAGGCTCTGTTTTGAGCGCAGGCGGCAGGAAGGGAGGTCTTAGATATGATCGATGGCTTCTGGATTGTTCAGTTCGAGGGAGTTTAGGCAAAAGGCGGTGGAGTGGCGGTCCTAACGAAGGGCCAGATTTTCGGAGGGGACAGTGGTTTCACCTACACCGGCAAGTACGAAGCTGACGATAATTCTTTTAGGGCACGCGTTGCGGTCAGTAACTTCCTACCCGACGTGCCAAGCATCTTCGGCCTGCAAGGCGATTATGAACTAAGTCTCGCCGGCACGGTAGACGGACATGTGATTAGAGGAAAGGCCGTTCTCGTTGGTCAGGCGGGAGTGGGAATTGTCGTTCGGTTAACGAAGAGAAAGAACCTGCCTTAGGTTACTTATTTGGGGCAACCTTTGGCTTTTCATCAACTAACTCAGGAAAAGCTTCCTCAAATGTGGCGATGGGCAACTTACGCTTGCCGTCGAGTAGCTCAAGGAGTTTCTTGCGAAGGGCGTGCTGCTCTAACTCGATTTCTCCCCAACCTCTCGGATAATAGGCATTTCGTTTCAGCGTGACCTTGTCGAAATGGTAGCCGAGTGACTCGCCCATCTCGTAAAGCATATCGTTCGCGGTGTCAGTAAGACTAGCTTGCCATTGCTCTACCTTACTGGGATCGGATGCCTCTGGCGCATACAGATGATCGACGAGAACTCGCCACGCCTCGATGATCTTCGAGTTGCCGTAGAACTCAGTTTCGATGCCATTAAGCGCTTGGACCCACGCAGCCGACAGTCTACTTGCCCTGTTTGCCATCAGGTCGTGAAAAATTTTTATCTTCCTATCCTTCTTTGCGCGCCGTTCTTCGAGGTACTTCTGAATGACGAGAGCTGCGATTGGCCCCGTGATGATGGCGGCAATCGTGAGCCAGCTTTCGAGTGAAATTCCCAAGAGGAGATGCGTAGTTGTCGGCATCTGCGCTAAGCACTTTTACTATATTCCTTCTATAACATACAGGGGCACTCCTCCGGGTGGCCGACAGGCCGGGTGCCCCGGGCGTCGTTTTTGCGCCTGGGTCCTCGCCCGAACCGCGGGACAACTCCCCTCAGCGCAGCAACGTCTCAAATCCCGCTTGCGCAAAGTGCTGGTCATGCGTCAACGCCGTTTGAATCTGCTCCGCTTCCATCACCTCAAAGCTTGCGCAATCGGTCAAGCTCCAACTCTGATCCGCCGCTTGCTTGTAGCGCCGCAGCGCGCTCTCAAATTGCTCCGAGGTCTGCGGAACGATCCTCACGTTCCGGTCGTTACGGAGTTTCAGGACCATGCCGGCCACCGCGCGGCGGAATGGACTATCGCTGAAACTGTTCAGCAGTTCCACCAGCACCATTTCGGTAGTTAGGAGTCTCACCGAAGTAAGCTGCTGAGTTATCTTCATCACCTTCGGATGAATCTGGTCCCTCGGATTCACCAAGCCGATCCAGTAGCTAGTGTCCGCGAAGATTTGCTTCATTTTCCCGTCTTCTTGCTGCCATAAAGGTAGTGATCGACATTCATGGACAAATCGTCTGGTACGCTATCCCACTCGTCTTCGGGCACTTCCTTTGTCGCAGCCGAAGCGATCTCTAGAATCGAGCCTAACCCCTCCCTCGTCTCCAGTTCCTCTTTCTCGCCTGTCCTTATTCCCGGCTGCTCCTTGATGTAGCGAGTCTCAAATCCGAGTCGCCGCAATATCTCCACGGCCTGGTGCGAGTTTGTCGGGTCATTCGGAGGAACACCCGCGGCCTCAAGAACAAGCGGGCGCGCCGGAAGCTCTCGTTCACCCACAATCACCGTCCATTTCGCCCCTTTTCTTGTCCAGCGGAAATGATTAGCGGCGCGAACAATCTCCGCTCGCGTCAGTTCCTTTGGGCTTCCCATAAAACACCTCAATCTTCATCATATACAACTTATTATTCGTCATCAACAACTAATTAGCCTGCAACCCCTAGACTGGATGGGTACCGACCCTCGTTCCGCCTGTACGCTCCTGCGTGGCCCATCCTTTCTGTGGTTTATGCGTGCATGGCGTTTACCCCGGCCCGGTCGGGGCGTCCCGGACGCCTCTCCAGGGCGGAATGGGTAGCACTGTTTCCCGCGCGCTCCGACCTTGTCGGAGGGCTGTCTTTCGCTAGCCTCTTATCCTCGTTTATCTAAGCCGGATTCTCCGCTTCAATCTCCTTCTCCCGTAACTCCTTTCCCCTCATCCACTTAATAATTTATCTTGCCTCGTACTGTACGAGTATGGTAACATTCAATTTGATAGTTACCCGCCACGCTTGCCGATTCACTCCGACGTCTCCGCGCAATCTCTGTGTGCGGCGTCTACCCCGACCCTGTCGGGGCGTCTCTGCGTTAGATTGCTCTTTCTCCTTTGTTTTCTTCAACTTTCAACATTCAAACCCGCAAACCTTCCAACGTTTCCGGCCTAACTCCTTTACTCACAATCTTTTATCCGACCTCCACCCTCTAAACCCTGTCCTGTCAATCTTTTATGAAAACAGTGGGGGGAGGGGCCTGGCGTCTCGACGTTCAGACGTTCCAACTTTCAGAAGTTCAATCTCCCGACGAAAGGAAGCACCATGTCCCCCAAACCCAGCACCTCAGTCAGCGCCACAATCGATCCCCATTGCCAGCACATCAGCCCAAAAGGCAACCGCTGCCACATGCTGATCGATACGACCCATCGTACAGCGAATAGTTCCAATCGCCCGGCGCTCTGCGCCTACCACGCCGACCGTCTCCGAGCGGCTGTTCCCATCGTGGAACCCGAAGTCCTCGCCGCCGATCTTCTCGGCGAGATCGATGACTTCTCCACCGCCGGTTCCGTGAATCTCTTCCTCGGCAATCTCGTCAAGCAACTCGCCCGCAAACGCATCGCCCGCCGTGACGCCATTGCCTTGGCCTACATTTCCCAGCTCCTCCTCAATAGCCTCCCTGCTTTGACGAGAGAGGTTGAGGCCGAGAATGAAGCCGAGAGAGAAGTGGAGCACGTCCAATTCGTCAACCGCCTTCTCCAACGAAGCCCTGAACTTGCATCACTCCGCGACCAGCCATCGACCAATAACGCGCCGCAGCAGGGCACCGATGATCCGCGACGTGCAGCGTAAAATGGCAAGCGAGTGCCGCATTGCGCCGCCAAATCCGGTAGGGTAAAGTGACCCTCAGGCCATGAACTACGGAACGCTTCCCTCGCGCTTCCTGAACGCCGTCGATAATCTTCCGAACCCGCGCGCTCAGATGATTCGCCGGGACGGCCGTTGGGAATCCATCTCTTCAGCGGAATTTCTCCGCCGCGTCGCTGGCCTTTCCACCGCTTTCGTGGAACTCGGTGTGAAGCCCGGCGACCGTGTGGGTCTTTTCTCCGCCAACCGCCCCGAGTGGCATACCGCCGATTTCGCCATCACCGGCGCCGGTGCCATCACCGTGCCGGTGTACTTCAACGAATCGCTCGACCGCATGACCTACATCCTGAAACATTGCGGCGCCAAGGTGGTCTTCGTTGTTGGCGCGCCTCAGTTGCAGAAGCTTCTCACCCTCCGCGCCAGTCTTCCCGAACTTGAACAAATTGTCGTCGCGGACGGTGGCCACCAACTCCCCAGCGAATGTCTCCGCTATGAAACCCTCATCGCTGGCGCAAGCGCGACGGACATCTCTTCTTACCGCTTGCGCGCTTCGCAGGTTTTGCCCGGCCAGCTCGCCTCTCTCATCTACACCTCCGGCACAACGGGCGAGCCCAAAGGCGTGATGCTCACGCACACCAATTTCTGCTCCAACGTCTACGATGTCGGCCACGACTTCCAGCTTAAGTCTGCGGAAGATGTTGCTCTCTCTTTCCTTCCTCTCGCCCACGTCTACGGCCGCACCATGGATTACATCTATATCTTTCAAGGTGCCGCTCTGGCCTACGTCGAGGCTGTCGAAACCGTCGCCCAGGCTCTCCTCGAAGTCCACCCCACCATTACGGCCGCGGTACCCCGGTTTTTCGAAAAAATATACGCGCGCATCGTCGAGCAAGGCTCGAAAAACACCGGCGTGAAGAGAATGATTTTTGATTGGGCTATGAACGTTGCCCAACGCGCCACTCCCTGGCGTGCCACGGGAGCCTCCGCAAGCCTCGCACTGAAAGCGCAGTGGAAGCTCGCCGACAAACTGGTTTACAAAAAGATCCGCCTTGGAATGGGCGGCCAACTGCGCATCGTCTCTTCCGGCGGCGCTCCGCTGTCCCAATCGCTCGCCGAATTCTTCTGGACCGTGGGTATCCCCATCTATCAGGGTTACGTCCTGACGGAAACCTCTCCCATCGTCTCCAGCAACTACCCATTGAATCGCATGGGCAGTTCCGGCAAACCGATTCCCAACGTTCAAGTTCGCGCCGCCGAGGATGGAGAAATACTCGTCAAGGGCCCTTGTG
>JBGQDD010000120.1:0-8429 GCA_041495665.1 Candidatus Acidiferrum sp. | reverse complement strand
GGAATGACGACGCGTTCGAATCGGGAGTCGTCGAAATCGCGCGCGTGCGCGCCTTCGACATAAGCTTTGTTGTATCGCCAGTTGCGGTTGATCGGGAGAACCATGCGCCCCTCGGCCTTGGAATCGCCGGGGAGCGGCGGATTGCCCGCAAGCGCGCGGGGTGCAAGTGTTGCGCCCGCAATCACCGTGCTCGTCGTTTTCAGAAAGTCGCGTCTGTCCATGATTTTCCTTTCGATCAAAAAAAGTTCGCTGCTAGCTCGCCCAGCTCAACAATTGCTCCAAGCCGGCGGCAGCATTGGATTCGGTGCCGCGCGGCAGGGAAGGTCCGATGGCGATCGCTTCGTTGTGACCTTCGAACCAGACCAGGAACGAAGATTGCTCGGCGCCCGGGAGCCGTTGCAGGTTCAGCCAGTTGTAATAAGCCCCCATGTCCGCATCGATCAGGGAGCCGAGGGCATCGAGTTCAGCTGGGTCGTGGCTCGCGGACAGCATCTCGTTCATCGGCTTCTGCCGCTGTCGCGGGGCGAAGCGGACTAGCAAGGTGAGCGGCTGGGCGCGGCGGAGCGCTTCGCGTGCCGTCCATTGGGCGAAGGTGGTGCTGAAAACCTGGGTACCCGAGCCTTCGGTCAGCATCTTGACCTGGAAGCGATCGAGCACGGCGTCGCCGGCTTTGCTCAGGCCGAGATCCGCGGGGCGCATCTGCGCCAAATGCGTGCGGAGCGCCTCCGGCCCCATGCCGGGGCGTTCGATTTCCGACCGAATCTTAGCGGACAAAGCCGCGCGCACTGGTTCGAGGGCGTGGTAGGAGACGCACGTAAGCGCGGGGTCGTGAGCCGCCGCTCGCCCGCCATCAATGTACCAGTGGGCGTAGGGAGCGGGATGCGCCTTGGCGCGAATGGCGACTGCATTCAGCAGCAGTTCCAGGCCGTTCTCCGGCTTGACGGCGCGGAAATAGGCACCATGGGCGCGGAGTTTGCGAAAGAGGGGCTCGTCATGCGCGGCGACTCCCTGGCCGATGATGGTGATTCCGAGACGCGGCACCGGAGGCGGCTCTGGCGGCACAACGGTTCGCAAACGATCGGCGTAGGCGAGCGCGGCGATTCGAAACGCATCCAGTTGGTGGGTGGTCCAAAGGTAAGACGAGAGTTGTTCCACAAACTGACCGGGCGCATTGACCCAATCCGAATGTTCGAGCTGGGAGGAAAGACGGATTTGCGCGAATCCCTGCAGCCAGTCCTTTAGCTGGTCCGCGGAGAGAGAGTTCAGATTCGCAAGTTCTTTCTCCAACGCGCGGCGCTCGGCGGGAAATTTGAAATCGTATTCAATGACCTCTCGCAACAGACTCGGCAAGAAGCTCAGCGGCAGCCGCTGGAGCACTGCAACGTAGCCAGCGACAAGTTTTCGTGCTTCTGGCGGATAGCTATTGAACTGCTCCGGTTTGAGATCGGATGGAAGCATAGAATCTACAAGAGTTCCGGTATCGGCTTGCCTTGTGCGAGCGAAGCAGAAAATCCCATCATGGAGCCGAGGGTTGGCACGAGGTCGGTCGACTCCAACGGGCGGTCGAAAACCACCCCCTCGCGAACGCCGGCGCCCAAGGCCATCATCCAGGTGGTGCGAGAGAGCGCATCGCCGGTGCGATGATGCTGGAATCCGTTGCCGCCGGAATCGTCGTCCGAGTCACGGCCAAAATCCGGCAGGATGAACAGAGTCGTCTTGCCCGCGTATTCCGGCTCGCTCTGGATAGTCTTCCAGATGTTGGCGCAGAGGCGGTCCGTGCGCCGGATACCGTCGATATAGAGGGAGTAGGCTCCGGCGTGAGCGATATCGATATCGTGCATAGTGATCCACAGAAGGCTGGGCGCGAGTTGGCGCATTAACTGACGAACGATATACACGGAGAGCTCGTCGGGGCTCGACAACGTGCGCGCATGGGCCTTGAAGTCGTCCACCGAGAGCTTCAGCATCATTCCCAATTGCTGCAATTTAAACTCACTGCCGCCGAGCTCTGGAGTGTTATACGGCGTCTCATAGTTATCGCGGAGCAAATGTTGGTAGTCACTGCCCCCGCCGGAGGTGGCTGCCGTTAGCAGATGCTTCGGCAGAATCACTCCGGCCCCCAAGCCCGGGCCGTAGGAGCGGTGGCTGCTTTCTCCCATGCGATTGAACCCATTGCTTGGAGCAACGACCCAGGCATCGGAGGCCGGGCGCTTCAAGTCCTTGCGGAAGTACTCGAACACCGTGGGGTGTTCCGGGGGAAGGGAAGCAAAATTGTTAATCGTCTCGTAGACACCGGTTGCCAGACTTGCGGTTGCCACGTAGTGGCCCAGGATTCCCCGATTCACCACTTGCGTGAAGAAAGCCGACTGAGGGATGAGTTCACGCATCAGGTGCGGGATGTTTTCCTGCCCTTCAGGGGCGAACGTTTCCTGGTCGCGCGCGCCGCCGCCGAAGGTGATGACCACGACCTTTCGCTTACTGGCAGAGATGCCCGATCGAGCGATCAGGCTGGAGGGCAGCAGGGAACTGCCCAGGGCCACTCCCGCGGCGCTGTGCAAAAATTCGCGGCGGCTCCAGGCGAGCTGCCGTGCGAGTTCCTGAGGAGCGGATGCTCTCGCGGCGGCCAGGCGAGCCCGGTCGTTTGCGTTCTGCGGTGAAAAGTGGGGACTCATTTCAAGTTGAACGCTTTTCCGAAAAAACTACGACGCGGCAGAATCGGTGTCAAAACATCCGTCTGACGCGTTGCATCTTACTCTTCCTTTCCCGCGCCGCAAAAGCCGCACTGCATCACGGTTTCGCAGCAGGGGAATCCTTCGCCGAATAAACAAATTGCCGAATTTCCGCTCGCTGTTTGTCGAGATCGGCCAGGTGCTGTTCGCGGATTCGTTGATAGACCTGGAACTGCTCCTGGGCGCGGTCTTTTTCGCCCGTGCGAACGTAAGCCTGGCCCAGCCGATAGTGAGCGTCGGCGAGATCGGGATTGAGTACAAGCGCGCGCACATACTCGGGGATGGCCTCGGCATATTTATTCCCGTCGGAGTAGAGATTGCCCAACTGCAGGTGCGCTTCCGCGAGCTTGGGATCGAGCGCCAGCGACTTACTCAGCAGTGATTCGATTTGATGGAGATCCAGGCTGGGATCCTGAGCGCGCTTGCCCTTCCACAAACTCATCGCGTAGTAGTAGAGGGCGCGCGCATTGCGCGGCTGAAGTTCCGCGAATCTGCGGAAGCGCTGGATGACCTCATCGGCCTGGCTCGGGGAACTGTCGTAGGCCTTGGCCAGAAAAAGGTAGCAGTTGGGATCGGACGGGTTCAGGTCGGCAGCCTTCAGCAGGGATTTGACCGCGTCGTCATAGTTGCCGCGCGCGTAGAGAGCCATCCCGAGACCGATCATCAGGCGCTGCGAAGAGGGATAGCGCGCGGAAGCTTGCTGGAAGACTTCGACGGCGGGCCCGAGCGTACGGTGGAGAAGGAGTTCACTCCCCCAGTCAAACAGGTTGCTCTCGCTGGGCTCCAAGTGCGCGGCGATTTCGTATTCATTTGCCGCAGGCACGAATTTTCCGTCTTTTTCCTCCACTTCGCCCAGCAGGTTGTGTAATTCCGCGGTGTTTTTTTGTTTCAAGAGGTTTTGGATGAGTTGCCGGGCGTCGGAGAGCCGGCCGAGTTGAATATAGGCCAGAGACAAATCGTAGCCGTTATCGTAGGAGGAAGGATTGATCTGCTGGGCCTTTTCAAGAAAGGGGGCGGCGTCGGCGACTTTTCCAGACCGGACGTAGGATTCACCCAGGTTGTGGTTGGTATCAAAGCTCCGTGGGTCAAGTTCGACCGCTTTTTTAAACTGCGCGGTGGCGAGTTCAAACTTTCCGAGTCGCGCGAGATTGGCGGCCAGATTGGTTCTGGCGGGCGCTGAGCGTGGCTTCAGGTCCACGGCCTTTTGAAGGTGTTGGGCGGCTCTGGCGTCCTGGGATTGCGCGGAATAGACCAATCCCAGGAGTTCATGGACTTCAAAGCTTTCTGGAGCTTCGCGCACTAGGTTCTCCAGTTTTGCGGCGGCTTCCGCGTACCGGCCCGAGTCATAATGAGCGACCGCCGCCTGGAATTCGCGATCCAAATCCCGACTCTGCTGGGCGCCGGCACCCGCCGCTGCAAGGCACGCCAGTAGAGCCAAGAAAACAGACCACGTCGAGCGGTTTCCCATGATCACAGTCTTTGTAGGCTACCACCGCGCCGTGGCGAGCGGGAGTAGGGGATTGCAAAAGCGCCTGAGCAAAAACAAAGAAGGCGCCCCGACCGGGTCGGGGCGCCCTTTGCGGGGTGTCACTGGGGCCTAGTAGTACAGTTTCAAAGCGAACTGGATCTGTCTCGGATCGTTCGGGGCGTCGCGGGTTGAGCCGATTTCGCCAAAGTTCGAGCTTGTGAAATTGGTCGACCCGCCGATTGAGACAACGCCATTGCCGCCGAATCCCGGAGCGTTGAAGTTGGGGTGATTGAGTATGTTGAACATTTCCGCACGGAATTGCAGGCGGACGCGCTCATTGAACGGAATGTCCTTGAATACCGAGAAGTCCAGCCGGCGGAATCCCGGTCCCGGAATCTGTGCAGGGGGGCCACCCAAGGCTGCGAGACCTGTCAAAGGAACGCATCCTGTTGGAGAAGCGGTGGGTGTCCCTCCGGCACCCAAAACGCAAGGCTGGGCAAATGCTGCCGGGTTGCCGATCCAACTCAATCTCCCGTTGACGTCGGTGTGCAGTCCAAGTTTCGGATCTTGGCCCTTAACGAGGAGGTCATAGCAGCCTGTTCCTGAGGTCGTGCCCGTGGGACAGCTAAGGGTAATCGGCTGGCCACCCTGGAGAGTGGCAATCCAGATGACGCTCCATCCTCCAACAACCCTGTTCGTCACGCCACTGGCTTGAGACATGAAGCGCTTGCCCTTGCCGAAGGGAAGTTCGTAACCGCCGCTGAAGTGGAAAACATTCCGAATATCGAAGGAAGCCAAGCCATAGTCGCCTTGGATTCCGAAACCCGGAACAAGCGGAGCACGGTAGCCCTGAAGGCTGCCGCCGTTGAGCAAGTCGCCAGCGTCCGAGCGCGTCTTGGACCATGTGTAGGTGGCCAGGAAATTGAAGCCGCCTGCAAATTGTTTTTCAACCTTGGTCTGAAGGGCGTGGTAGGCACTGCTCCCTTCGGTTGCGGCATAACTCTGGTTTATCCCAAAACCCTGAAACGGCTTGAAATTGTCGGCACTCAAGGATGTGTCCAGGATCTGGGAGGGGTGGTTACTTCCAGGAAACGACTCCAAATGGCGCGCCAGCGAAGTTACGTAGGCGGCTTGGACGGACATTGAGGGAGTCAGTTGATATTGGACGGTCAAGTTGCCGCCCATAGCATAAGGAGTAAGATAATTAAATTGAATACCGCGCAGCTCCAGGCCACTGGCGTTGACCAAAAGAGGATCAAGCGGCGTACAACTGAAGCCTGTCGATATGAGCGGGCCTCCGGCGGGAGTGGCGGTGCCGCACCCCGCAAAGTTATTGATGGGGTGATTTTGGTCAGGGTTGAAGAACGAGAAATTGAACTGGAAAGGATAGTTTTCGCCCAGGTTCGGTGAAAACCCGCGGTTCTCGAAGCCGTTGTAGAAGATGCCGAATCCGCCGCGCACCACCAACTTGGGGTTCACTTGATATGCGAAGCCTACGCGGGGCGCGAAATTCGCCTTCTGCGAGTCGCCGAGTCCCTTACCGTATTTATCCGTAGCGGCGCACTGGATGCCGTCCGCAGCGAGCAGGTTGATAAAGCTCACCGAGACGAAAGTGGGGTCGCAAGAGTTCTTGCCCCCCGGCATTAAGTAGGTTGGACCGTTGAGCGGACCGCCGGAGGGGATGAAGTTGGCCTGGTTCCCATGGTGCTCAAGAACCAGCCCGAAGAAGTCCCAACGCAAGCCCAGGTTGAGGGTCAGCTTGGGGGTAATCTTCCAGTCGTCGTTGATGTAGGTGCCGTAGTAATTTTTCCCGTTGTCCGTAAGAGAGATATTGGAGACGAACACCGCGTTGGGACCACCAACGTAATCAGGAAAATTAGCTCCGGTGCCTAGAGTATTCGCGATCGGAGTCAGCAACATTTGCGCGCGGCCCGTATTGCCTCCACCGACATTGGGAATGTCCGTATAGATACCGTCGAAATTGAATTGTCCGCGCGACCAGGGCGGCTGCAGGGTCGAGAACTTGACGTGCTGAAACTCGAAGCCCATCTTGAAAGTATGTTTGCCGTAAATTTTGGTGACGTCGTCGGTGGCTTGGAATGTCGTACTGACTTCATCCGAAGGCAGGAAGGCGTTACTGCCCAGAGTGGCCAGGCCGTTGACTCCGAAGGCGGGAAGTCCGCCATTTTCGGTCAACTGAGGGATGCCCAGGACGCCGCCTTGTGTTAGGGGAAGGTTGCTCAAATCATTGGCGGCCGGCGAAACGCGCGTGGTGTGGAGGTAACTCAAACCCGCACGGGCTTCGTTAATCAAGGTCGGAGAAATCGTGTGGGTCCAGCCTAGTGCGCTCTGCTGGGCGTTGGCGGTCTGGCTGCCCTCCTGGAAACCACCACCGTCGGGGATGCCCCCGAAAATGCCGGGAATCAAATTTGGATCATCCACATAGCTGAACCGGAAGAAGAGAGTGTCCTTTTGGCTAAAATTGATGTCCATCCGGGCGTCAAAGGCGTTGCGGTTTTCCCTTAAGGCCGGTGAAACGGCGTAATTAGAGAGAAGCGCGGAGGTGGCGTTGTTGGTCGGATTCGGATAGAGATTCAACAGGTTGATGGCGTTTAGATCCAAACGCCCGACAGGAATCTGGTTCAGGTTGCAGGCGGCGAGCGTAAAGACCGCCGTATTGGCGGGACAAGCGGCGCTCGGGGTGAAGAAAGGATCGCGGACAAATCCACCTGGGACCGCTCGAGTTGTGGCAGGGTCCAGAATGGTCCCGACGGGGATCAGGCGACCCAAGGCGTCGGGCCGGGGAGCACTCGAAGCCTGGGCAAGAATCAGGTCCGAGAAATCCGTGTAACCGCTGCTTCGCTCGAGAAGGCTGGGGACGCTGCCGGAGTGAACTGTTCCCTGAATCCTCCGCAAACCTTCATAGTCGGCAAAGAAGAAGACTTTGTTTCGGCCGTCAAACACGTGCGGGATTACGACGGGACCGCCAGCAGACAAGCCGAACTGGTTCTGGCGATATTGACCCTTCTTGACGCCATTCGCGTTTTCAAAAAAGTCCGCGCCGTCGAACTTATCGTTGCGGAGAAACTCCCAAAGGGAGCCATGCAAACTGTTGGTACCGGACTTGATGGTAGCGTTAAGAATCGCCGCACCAGAGCGGCCGAACTGCGCGCTGAAGCCCGTAGTCTGAACCTTGAATTCCTGAATGGCATCGACGGGAGGAAGAACGACAAAGTTCGTACCGTTCAGGAAGTCCACGGTGTCCGAATTGTTGTCAATGCCATCGAGCAAATAGTTGTTCTGTGCCGGCCGAAGGCCATTGGCGGCGAAGGCGCCACTGGCGGCATTGCCGCGCGTGTCCGCCTGAGGAGTGTTCACGCCCGCCGCGAGCTGGGCAAGGAAGGTGAAATTCCGCCCGTTCAAGGGAAGATCATTGACGCTGCGCGTGTCTACGACCTGGCCGACGGATCCACTCTGGGTTTCGAGAACCGGAGTGGTCGACGTTACTTCGATGGTCTCCGTCACCGCGCCGGGCTTGAGCGTGAAATTGATGACCACGTCCGCACCAACGTTAACTGTGATGTTGGTTTGCGTGGTGGTCTGGAATCCCTGGAAGGTTGCAGTAACTTTGTAACTGCCGATTCTGACCGGCGTAAACTTGTAAGCACCGTCCGCTCCCGTCGTGGTCGAGAGGGCCGCGGTCGTGCCTTCGTTCGTCAACGTGACTTTGGCGCCGTTGATTGGCGCCGCCGAGGCGTCCGTAACCGTCCCCAGGATGGTGCCGGCGTCAACTTGCGCACGGAGAGGCTGCGCGCTCAAGAACATGAGCATCATCACGACGGTCATCGCCAAGAATGCTCGCAGGATCCCAGATGAAATGGCCTTCCGATTCATAACTATTCCTCCTCAGTCTCTCTGCAACAATACCCAGCAAGCCGCGCAAGCGCTTTCATCCAAGCCAGCCCCTCGACCATTACAAAGGAACGAAAAACTTGTTCCCTCAGATTTCCGCGTACAGTCTTTGCGGACAGCAGCCTGACTGATCGCCTAATCGAACCCGCGAAGCAAAATCACAACTCGCTTCAGGGCACCAACGTCTGTTTTTTTGAAACCCCATGAGCCACGGAATGGACTTGAACGGCTATCCTAATCGGGCCCCCAAACGACTTAAACGCTTAACCTAGTGGGCCTGTATTACACCGCCCTTTGCATGTTGTCAAGCATTTTTTTTC
>JBGQDD010000119.1:0-8466 GCA_041495665.1 Candidatus Acidiferrum sp. | reverse complement strand
CAGCGTTCCAGCGTCTCGCGCTCCTCCGGGCTCAACTGCAAAAGCGGAATCGGTCTTCCCCGCGCCATGGGTACCTCCCTTGTACCTTAGACGCAGGGAAAGTCATATTTATTACATGTATTTATAACTCAAGACACTAGTGTGGCGGCGCTGACTGTGCGGAACTTAGCAGAGTCCGTCCGGACAATTCAACAGGACCCTTCCATGATCCAGGCGGTGGAACAAATCAGGGAAATGCAAGCAGCGATGCTACCAGTGGCGAGCGCCGTCGCAGAAACGGTCCGCGCCTTCGAGGAAAGTTCCGCTGCGCGTCAAATGCTGGAAATCGCTGAAAACCATAAAGCCCTCATGCGAGCGGTGGTGGGTCCATTTGAGGAATTACTGTCTGGTGCTTCTGCCCTGAAGCTGGCTTGGCGAGATGACATGGACTTGATCCGCAAGATGGTAGAAGGTTTCGAGTCGCGTTTCCGGTTGCCGGAAATAGCGGAGTCCATCCAGATAATCGCAGAGTTCCGCGCGAGCGGTTGTTTTGCCAATATCTCAAGACAATTTGCGGTAGATACATCGTCTTTGAAACTTGCGATAGAGGCTATGCGGGCACCATGGGTTGACATCCACGAGGCAGCGCACTCGATAGCAGGTTTTGCCGGACTTCAAGGCATCGGTCAAGCCTTGAAAAACATGCCGGCGTTTGATGAGAGCGTCGCGGCGGCGATACGGGTTAACCTGGGCGACTGGCGGGACCGGATCGCTTGGCCTACTAATATCTCTACCGATTTGACTGCTCGCTCGGAGTTCTATGTAGGTCTCGGTTTTAATCCGGCATTGACCGATTTTCCGGCACCCGCTTTCAGGCAGAGTCTCGAGATTGCCGGCCTACGGCGCCAGCCGCCGCCGGCGCTTGACCGCTATGCGTCTCCGGTACCTCGTGCGCGGAGCAACGATGAAGAAGAAGGTTTTGTACGCACTAATCTTGCGCACGATTGGCTGCAGCGATTGGAAAGCCATATTCGCCGCTTCATCGACGAATTGATGACTCGGCAATACGGTCCCGATTGGCCGAGGCATCGCCTGCCAAATAACGTTTATGATCAATGGCAGGAAAAGAAGCGAAATGCTCTGGAAGCTGGCGCCAAGGGACAGCCCCTGATTGCATATGCAGACTTTACGGATTATGAAAACGTTATCTGCAAGCGAGACAACTGGCGCGAAGTCTTCGCATCATTCTTTCGACGACCTGAAAGCGTGCGCGAATCTTTCCAAAGGCTGTACCCGGTCCGCCTGGACACTATGCACGCGCGGATCATAACGCAGGACGACGAACTCCTGCTGCGTGCCGAGGTCACACGTTTAGTAAGGGTGATCATTCTTTAAAGACTCTTCATTGATGCATAATGTGTTCCGAATTTCGATCACGTCGCCAGTGCCGCTTCATGTGAGTAAGAACAACAGACCTAACAAGTCGCCGCAAGAGACGGTTCATAGCAATCCGAGGCCCCGAGTATTTAACGGACAGAGGAGAGCAAGGGTTGGGCGCTCTATCGAAGGCTCGGCTCATATTCGAAGCTGCGGAGCAGTTGGGCTGGTCTAACCCTGGCGAGGTGGCCGAGTTCGCTAAACGTCTGGAGCAAGGCCTGCCCGCGGAAGACGAATTGTCCGTGGTGTTCCATTGGCTTGGCCAGTGCCGACTCGTCCACAAACTTGACCAATTTCCTTACCCACCCGGTGTATGGGAACAGTACCGCGTGCCTGACCTCTTGGCTGTCTTCGACGTCCGAGGGCAGCATTACCCCGTTCTGATCGAAGTGAAGACCAGCGTTGACAACACGCTGTCATGGAAGCCGGACTACCTCTCCTCACTCGAGAGATACGCTGGTCTTCTCGGATTGCCGCTTCTCGTGGGCTGGAAACACCAAACCTTCTGGACGCTCTTTGAGACCAAACACTTCCGAAAGGCTACAACAAACTTGAAGATCTCCTTCATAGACGCGATGAAGCAGAACTTGCTGGGTGTTCTTGCTGGCGACTTCTCCTTCAGCTTTCGACCGGGCACGGGCATGCACATGCGGATGCGAAAGGTGAAGGAGACCACCGATGGGTTGGAAGGTGTGATCGAAGAGGCCTATTTCTCGAATGCCGACGGGCGTCGCCACGACGGTAGTGGTGGAGTGCTGCAGTTCTTTCTGTGCATAGACCAAGAGCCCTCCGTGGTTGAGACTGACACAGAAGTGCTTCAAAGCTTCATCATCCCGACGGATCAACAGGCTGAATTTGCGCACCGAGCGATGGTCACCATCCTCAGTACCTTTGCGGAGGCACACCATGGGTTCTCGTGGCGCCAAGTCTTGACCCAGAACCAATTACCACATCTCTCGGGTGGTCCACGACAGGCGGCCAAGAATGCGCTGGATGCGGGATTCCTCCAGTTCGTTATAGAGCAGCGACCGCAGACGCCACCGGAATTCCTGGTAGCGAAGCGTTGTTAGACGAGACCCCTCTGCATCAAGAACCATCTCGAAAGATGATCTGCAGCGGAACGTGAGCTCCTCTCGGCTCAGTCAGCTTGAGATTGCGCATTGAGAGCGGCTTGCCTTGCCAAGCGGCCGGCCCCTGCTCACGGATTGTCGGCTAACCGGAAGCTATCCGGCTTGCATGGCGGGATTAGTAATAGGAAGTCGGCTTGTAGGAAATGATCACGATTGGTCCCGGTTGACGAGGTAAGCGGAAACTAATCCACTACCGCTGAACGATATCCAGCCAGGCTCCAGACATCCTGCGCTTCTTCATGGCGAAGCAGGTAACGGTCGCCGTCGTCCAGCAGCACGCGAAAGTAAGTCGCTCCCGGTGAATACCAGCGATCCTCAATCGCTACGACCTCCCTGGCTCCGTCCGTCAGATGCAGCTTCACGGGCCGCTCGTCCGCCTTATATCCGGAATAGCACTCCACCCTGACAACTTGTTCACGCAAGGGATCGCCTCCCTCCGCGGATGTCTGCCAGCTCCGCGTTCCAGGCGGCGCCGAGGAAAATGATCACCGCGGAAAGCTGCATCCAGATGATCAAGCCGATCACGGCGGCAAGGCCGCCATACACCACGCTGTAGGGCACGCGCCGCACATAAATTCCAAACAGCACGTCCACCAGCCACCACAGCAGCGTCGCGAGCATCGCTCCCGGCAGGACATTGCGCAAGCTGTCCTCCTGGGGCCGCGCCACGCGATAAATGACCGTCAGCGCCATCATGGCCAGCACCATCGCGGCGGCGGGGAAGAAGATATTCCACCATCCTTGCAACATGGTGTGCCTGCCGACTTCATGGGCAATCCATCGCCGCAGCGGCTTGCCCAGGACGCCGAGGATGGCCGCCCCCAGCAGCGGAGCAATGGTCACCAGCAGCAACATCAGTCCGCGAACTTGACGGTGAAGAAACCCGAGTTTTTCCGTGTCTCCATAGATGGCGTGAATTCCCTGCATCACCAACTTCATCACCTGCGAGCCGGCGAGCAGCGTTCCCGTCCATCCCAGCGCTGCGATCTTCCACGCTTCCGGTCCGCGCTTCACCAAAAATTCCGATACGATCACCTGACTCCCCGGGGGCAAGAACTGTGTGAGATCCGCGATCAGGTCAAACAGACTCGTTTTGCCGCCAATCCGGCTCGTCGCCAGCGCCACGGCAATCAGCAGAGCTGGGAAAAACGCGAGGAAAAGATTGAAGGCAATCGCCTGAGAAATCACGCCGCACCGCGGAAATACCCGGGCAAACGTTCGGTACGCCCGCCGAACGAACCATGCCGCTGGATTCATAGCCGGGCATTATACCTGCCTCTGCCATGTCGCGCTTGAAGCCACTGAGCCACACCCGGAGCGGAAGTATGAGAAGGGGGTTATTGGACGAGACGAGACATGGTAACGAACTTTATCTTTTGCTCGGCTTCCGTGGTGGCCATCGGGGAGTAAAAATAATAGAGATTGGCCTCCACCCTCGCCCGCCTGCCCGCGGGGAAATCGATCGAGAACGTCTCCGTGCGCGTCTCTTTCGGCGCGAGGCGAGTGTCTTGGGCGACTCTTGCCCCCTTCAGAAAGGAGAGATGCTCGCGCTGCAGTGCGACTCCCTGTTGATCCGTAATCGTACGAGCATAGATGCGTTCGGCGTGGAACGCCGGCCCTTCGCCGAACGGATCTACGCGAACTTCCAGGATGAGTTTGCGCATCGGCGAACCCGTCGGCACGTAGTGTCCGGCCCCCGCGTTCGTCACTTTCACAATGACTTTCAACTGTTCGCCCTGCCGGAAGGTGGACATTTGCGACAGGATGGCTTTGTTCAGTTGTCCGATGGAACGGCTGCCCGGCATCTGGTGCAGGTTTATGCCTCTGTCGGACGTGCTTTTCACCCTGACGTCAACGATATTTCCTTGCACCCCGTACATGTGACATGACTGGCACTGTTGACCGGCCTTCGCGGAGGGGCTCTTTTTCCATTCGGAATAGGTAGTGAGCACAGGGAATCCCAGAGAATTTCTGTACTCATGGCAGGTGCTACAAATCAGTGACGTGGTGTGCACCGTGGAAAACCGCGTGCCATGAACGGGAGAAACAGCATCGGCCGAAGGCCCGCTCTTGACGCCTGTAAACTCCACACGAGCTATCGGATTGGCGCTGGTCGTGGTGACGCCCTGCACCGAATGGCAGTAATCGCAGGTAATCCCTTCCCAACTCACTTTTCGCGTCAAGGACAGATCGCCGATTGACGCTGCCAGAGGAGAGTGGCAGTGCAGGCAAACCTTACGTGCATCGGCATTGAAATCGGATTCGGTCATCTTCAGCGCATCCTGAAAGAGCCGGCTCTCCATCGCAGAGGCGTGTGCCGACCGTTTCCACCCCTCGTAGATGGCGCGGTGGCAATCACCGCAGTACTCTGCTGTCTGAGGTGGGTGGGTTTGATCGGCAAGGATTCCTGCAGGAATGAGGAGGATCAGCGTAGCTAGGCTTCTGCGCATTGGACACCCCTCATGGTGATGGCCGCTTCTGAAATGGGACCGCGCCGAGCCTTGGAGGGGGGCTATCGGTTAAGGAAAGCCACAGACCCGGCGGG
The DNA here is from genome assembly GCA_041495665.1 of Candidatus Acidiferrum sp. Lineage (GTDB taxonomy): Bacteria > Acidobacteriota > Terriglobia > Acidiferrales > UBA7541 > Acidiferrum. Next base: position 3,375 of record JBGQDD010000119.1, on the reverse strand, counting down.
TTTTCAATTGGATAGCAGGAAGCGAAGGGCATGTCTGTGTCCCGCATCACATCCTCCTGTGATGGACTCACTGCGGATGAAGTTACGGGCGCTTCTCCATGTGGATGACCGGAAAAGATTCGCCGTTTACCAACGGAATCGAGATGGATTTCACGGCGACATAGCCCTTGGCGCCGAAGAGCTTTGCTCCGGTCAGCGTTGCACCCATCTCGTAGCGAGTAAATCCGGCGGAACTCGCCGCACCTTCGCAAGCCTGCAGGAGCGCGCTGCCGACTCCGCGGCGCGCCCAACCCGGATGGATGAAGAAAGCGCGAATCTTCGCCGCATCGCCAGGAGGGACTAGCAGCGCATCCTCGCGCCCTGTCCAATGATCGCACCCATACAGCGTCTTGCGCTTGCTCCAGCCACCGCAACCAACTATCAGCAGATTGGATGGCGCGTTCTTTGCTCCCGCGCGCTCGATAGCGGTAGGCTCGGCCTCCGCCACGATATACGTTTCGTCGGCGATGAGCTGGCTATCGACGCCAAAGACGGTATTGAGCGCGCCTTCGATTTGCGCTGGGGTGTAGTCCTGCGTCTGCAATCCGCGCACGGAGGCGTCGATCAGTTCGCGCAGAACGGGAACATCTTCGGGAACAGCGAGGCGGAGGTGAATGTTTTCTTGCATCATGGTTCGAAAGCGTGAGCCACGGAGTGGATTCTATCGCCGAGAGGCGGGGGAGCGCGACAGAATTCAGATTGACAAGCATTATGGGCTGGTATGTTGAACGATGCGCAGGCCGCGTCATCCACAAAAGGAAGCGAGTGATCTCTGATGCTCTACATGGTCATCGAGCGATTCAAGAATCGGGATGCGAAAGCGGTCTATCGCCGCTTCCATGAGAAGGGGCGCATGGCTCCGGACGGCCTCGCTTGCCTGGAAAGCTGGGTGGAGACAAACTTCGATCGCTGCTTCCAGTTGATGGAGTGCGGCGATGTGCGCTTGCTGGAAGAGTGGGCGGCACACTGGCGGGATCTGGTCAACTTTGAGTTTGTCCCGGTTCGCGGTTCGAAAGAGGCGGTGGAGATCATCGCGCCTGAACTCTGAATTACGATTCCCCGCGGGAATGATGCGTGCCGCGAAGTCTGGTCAGCAATGCGGCAAGTTTAGGCCGGTCCTGTTCACTCAGCGCCGTGAATTTCAACCCTAACCCAACTCCGGATTTTGCATGCCGCACGACGGCGTCGGCCCGGATCTGCCCTTCTTGCACCAGAAAATGCAACCTGGTCAGGACGCCCTCGGCCCTTGGCTGCGGTGTCTCGATGAACAAGCCACCCATGCTCATGTCCCGCACGCACGAGACATCCTCGCGCCCGTGGCACTGCCAGTAGACCCATACATCGGAGGGTGCCGGAACGCGGGACGTCAATCTCCTGGATGGGGAAGTTACGGGTCGAGAGAGAGGCTTTCCGGATACCATGGCCTGAGGGGTCGATCGCCCAATGCAGCATAAACAAGCGATATGACCGTAGTGTCAAAGTTTCATTAATCGTTTCACCGGAAAAGTTGCACAGGAGTCCACCAGCCTCCGAGTGACTGGCGTGCTTTGGCTAGGATTGGAGAAAGGTTCGATACAAATACCGTGAAACGCTGGGCCTTGCAATCTCACTACCTGGAGATTACGCGTGCGGCTCCGTCCCCTTACGCAAGTGATTTGGCGCACTCGCCGGAAGTTCCACCGCTGGGGGACTTCCCCATGTGGGCAAGAGCCTTCGGCAAGCGGCTGGACTGCACGCGAAGAATCCCGGTTTCCTTGAAACTCAATTCGAATAAGGAGTTTGCTCAATGCCCAATCCAAGAAACCATTCGATCAAGAGATATGGGTGGGTCCCCGACCTTCCCGACCATCGCGATTTTCTCTTTTCCGCTCCACATGCCGTTCTCGGTGCGAGACTTCCGAAGAGCGTCGATTTGCGACCGAAATGCCCTCCCGTCTACGACCAAGGCCAACTCGGCAGTTGTACCGGCAACGCCATCGGCGGCGCTTTCCAATTCGAGCAGATGAAGCAGAACATCGCCAATTGGATTCCTTCCCGCCTGTTCATTTATTACAACGAGCGGGTGATGGAAGGTTCCGTCAATTCCGACAATGGTGCGCAGATTCGCGACGGCGTCAAGAGCGTGGCCACAACCGGCGTCTGCCCGGAAACGGACTGGCCGTACGACATCACGAAATTCGCCAGTAAGCCTCCCGATCCGCCCTGTTACGCCGATGCCGCAAAAAACATCGCCTCTTCCTACCATCGGGTTCCCCAAGTCTTGAACCAGATGAAAGGCTGCCTGGCGTCGGGCTATCCCTTCATATTTGGCTTTTCGGTTTATGAGAGTTTTGAAAGCCCGCATGTCGCGCAGACCGGCCACGTTCCGCTGCCCCACACGGGAGAAAAACAGATCGGCGGTCACGCCGTCCTCGCCGTGGGCTACGAGGATGCCCACCATTGGTTCATTGTGAGGAATTCCTGGGGTCCCACCTGGGGGATGGCCGGATATTTTACGATTCCCTACTCCTATCTGACCGACAACAATTTGGCCGACGATTTCTGGACCATTCGCCTGGTCGCATAGACGCCGTGGCAAGTCCCCAGCGTGCGCGCTTCAAAAGCGCACACGCTGCACCACTTTTATTCTGTCGCTTGGATATGGATCTGGAAAATACGTCCTGGCGCCACGCCTGATTCCCAGGGGCGTCTGTGATGAAGAACGATTGTCGCCGTGCCAGCCTGCGCGGCGCTAAACTGCCAGAGGTGCGTTCCCGCTCGTCCGGGCGGTCCTGCAGGTGCATCCGCCGATTCGCTCACGAGCGCGCAAACCGGCTCGCCTCCCTTTTCGACCACCCATTTGAAGCCAGTTGTCCGCGTTTCCGGTAGGCATATCTCAAACACTTCGCCTACGCGGAGACTCACTTCGCGGCCGTTTGCGTTCTCTTCAAATCGAGCCATCGGTCAGCTCTGCGTCCTATCCTAAGGGCTATTCCATGGCCGTTTGCTGCCCAAACGCAATTTGCCAGTGGCCGCTTGACTTCACAAAAACGCGCGTAATGTGCAGCGTCCTGCCGTGAACGGGCTTGTGTTCCGACCGCATTACTGCCGCATCCCCCAGGACCCAGACTTTCATCGACTCCACTTTCGCAGGAATCAGCGTTGTGTTCGTACGCTTGAGGTCCTTGATCATCGTTACGCGGTCGGCCTTGTTTCGCGGCGGCCCGCCGTCCGGAGTAACAAACACAAAGTCCTCCGTGAAATTGGGAATCCAGGCTTCCACGTCGTTGGTCAGCACGGTCCTCTCGACCGCCTGCCACATCGCCACCACTTCCTGCTCCGCCGCTCCCTCCGGCT
>JBGQDD010000118.1:0-8507 GCA_041495665.1 Candidatus Acidiferrum sp. | reverse complement strand
GGGCATCTACGCTGCAATTCTGCTGCGTGTAGCGTTACACTTTGGGCTGCTCACGTTTCACATTGGCTGGGTATGAAATTCGGGTTCGGCTCGTCGCCAGAAAAAAACGGCATTCCGCACATTGAGAGAGTTGCGCCCGGCGCGGCCATTCCTGGCGGCGAGATGACGATTCATGGGCGCGGCTTCGCTTCGCGCGTACAGCCGCGTCCGGTGGTGCGCTTTGGCGAAGCCGAAGCCAGCATCGCGCTCGCCAGCGAGAATCGTCTGGTGGCGCGCGTTCCGGAGGGCGCGAGCGGCGGAGTCGTGCGCGTGGCCATGGCCGGGCACGAAAGCCCGCCACATCCCGTGCACATCGGACTGCAAATCGCGGACAACCTTCATCCCGTGGCGAATCCCGCGGTCGATTTGGACGGCAACATTTACGTCACGTTTTCCGGCCCGCGCGGCCAGCGTGTTCCCGTTTCGCTCTACAAGATCACGGCGAATTACAGCGTGAAGCCGTTTATCACTTCGCTGATGAATCCCAGCGGCCTGGCGCTCGATCGCATGGGCAATCTCTTCGTTTCCTGCCGCAACGACGGCACCATCCACCGCGTCACGCCCGAGGGCCGCGCCGAGATGTGGATCGAAGGCATGGGTGTCGCCACGGGCATCGCGTTCGATCCCACCGGCAATCTGTACGTCGGCGACCGCAGCGGCACGGTTTTCAAAATCAGCCCGAGCCGCGAGATCTTCGTCTTTGCCACGCTGGAGCCTTCCATCGCCGCGTATCACCTGGCGTTTCATCCCAGCGGAGATTTGTACGTTTCCGGGCCGACGACCTCCAGCTTTGACCGCATCCACCGAATCACGCAAGGCGGCGAGGTGAGCGTTTTTTTCCGCGGACTCGGCCGGCCGCAGGGGATCGCTTTGGATCGCGACGGAAATCTTTATGTGGCGGCTTCTTACGCCGGACGGCGCGGCATTGTGCGGATCACACCGCAGGCTCAGGCCGAGATTGTCCTCAGCGGCTCCGGGATTGTGGGCATGGCGCTGCAGCCCTCCGGCCGCGCGATTCTTGCCACCACCGACGCCCTCTTCACGCTCGATTGGGACGTCCGTGGCTTGCCATTGATCGGATAATTGAAGAGATGAAAGCGGAAATCATCGCGGTTGGTTCGGAACTGCTTACTCCGGACCGCATGGATACGAACTCGCTCTTCCTGACCGAAGAGCTGAACAAGCTGGGCATCGAGGTGGTGCGCAAATCGATCGTGGGGGACAATCGCGATTATTTGAGCGCCGCGTTCAAGGAAGCGCTGGAACGCGTCGAATTGGTCATCGCGTCGGGCGGGCTGGGTCCCACGGAAGACGATCTGACGCGCGAAACCGTCGCGGAACTTCTGGGCCGCAAGCTGAACCTCAACAACGAAATCTTGCGCTACATCGAAGGGCGCTTCCGGCAGCTTGGCCGGGAGATGCCGGCGGTGAACGTACGCCAGGCGATGGTGCCGGAAGGCGCGGAAGTTCTCGAGAATCCGCGCGGCTCGGCGCCCGGACTGTGGATCGAAGACGCGGGGCGCTGCATCGCGCTGCTGCCCGGCCCACCGCGCGAATTGAAGCCCATGTACCAAGAGCAGGTTTTGCCGCGGCTGCAGCGGCGCAGCTCGAACGTTCGAATGTTTCACCGGGAATTGCGCGTCGCGGGCATGGGAGAATCGAGCGTCGAGCAGCGCATCAAGCCCATTTACACGCGTTATGCCGACGTGAACACCACGATTCTCGCCGCGCCCGGCGAGATTCAAATCCATTTGCGGTTGTGGACCGACGACGCGGCGCACGCGCAAAAAACGCTGGATGAAATCGTGCAGGGATTCGAGATCGCGCTGAGCGACCGCATCTTTTCGAAAGACGGTTCCTCGCTGGAGGAAGTGGTGGCGGGACTACTGACGAGGAACAACTCCACTATCTCCGCCGCGGAAAGCTGCACCGGCGGCTTGCTGGCGCAGCGGCTGACGAGCATTGCTGGCAGCTCGTCGTATTTCTTGGGCGGCGTGGTGAGCTACAGCAACGAGCGAAAGACGGCGTGGGCGGATGTCCCGCCGGAACTGATCCAAGCCAAAGGGGCGGTCAGCAGCGAAGTGGCAATCGCGCTGGCCGAAGGCATTCGCCGGCACGTCGGGAGCACCCTGGGCGTGGGCATCACCGGCATCGCAGGTCCGAGCGGCGGCAGCGATGAAAAGCCCGTGGGCACGGTGCACATCGCGCTGTCGCACGCCGGTGGCGTCAAAGAACGCGGGGTGCTCTTCCCGGGCGATCGCGAAACCATCCGCTGGCATGCCTCGCAAATGGCGCTCGATCTGGTGCGCATCCATTTCCTCTACAACGGCGGGGAGCCACCGGCACGCAGTGCCAAAAGGTCTTGAGCTCCGATGCGCATGTTCGTCGCGCTGGAGATTCCGTCCGCGGTGCGAGAAAATCTCGCGGAGTTGTTGAAATACCTTCGCGCGTTCTCGCCGCAAACTCGCTGGGTGCGTGCGGAGAATCTTCACGTTACGCTCAAATTCATCGGTGAAGTGCCCGAGGCAAATCTTGCAGACATTCGGGGCGCTCTTATGGGCGCACGCTCCGATGAAGCTGTCACGCTCGATTTTCGCGGACTCGGTTTTTTCCCCAACGAAAAACATCCTCACGTTTTCTGGGCCGGCATCGCGGCCTCGGCGAACCTGAAAACTCTGGCGGCCGATATCGACAAAGCCACGGAAAAACTTGGCATCCCGCGGGAACAGCGGCCTTTTTCGCCGCATCTGACGCTCGCGCGGTTCGAGCCTCGCGAGCTGACGGAAAGACTTCGCGCCGCCATCCGGGAAAACGCGGCGCGCGATTTTGGTTCCCTCCACACCAGTCAATTTCATCTGATCGAAAGCAAGCTAAAACCGTCCGGCGCGGAGTACACTACGCTCGAAAGTTTTCCGTTCGCGGCGGCGGAGGCCTGAACGCGCATGTTCTCAGTGTGGATTTCGGCCACTTTTCTTGCGATACCATTCGCGGCTTATCTTCTTGGCTCGATTCCCTTCGGACTGCTCCTCGCAAAACTATTTGGCGGCGGGGACGTGCGCAAAGCCGGCAGCGGCAACATCGGCGCGACCAACGTCGCCCGTGTCGCCGGACCTCTCGCGGGAATCCTCACGTTGGTTTTCGATACCGCGAAGGGCGCGGCAGCCGTCTGGCTCGCCGGCCGTGTCACCGACGAAAGCGCCACCTGGATGGCCATCGCCGCTTTCGCGGTACTTCTCGGACACTGCTTCCCGGTATGGCTAAAGTTCAAAGGTGGCAAAGGCGTAGCCACCGCGCTCGGCGTGTTCCTTGCCCTGTGCCCGCTGGCAGCGGTCAGCGCGCTGCTGCTCTTTATTCTTTGTGTGGCCTATTGGCGCTATGTTTCGCTGGGCTCTGTCGCGGCGGCCGCGGCCATGCCGCTGCTCATCTATTTTCTGTGGGCGCCGCATCATGCGCCACCCATCATCATCAATGTAGGGACGCTGGCCATCGCTCTGCTCGTTATTTACAAGCATGACGGCAACCTGCAGCGCCTCGTCGAAGGCACCGAACCGCGCTTTTCCTTTGGCAAGAAGAAGGATGCGGAATGACGAAGATCGCCATTCTCGGCGCGGGAGGCTGGGGCACGGCGCTGGCGATCGTGCTTTCGCGCAGCCGCAAGCCGCACGAAATTTCGCTTTGGGTGCACGATGCCGAGCGCGCGGAATCGATCGGCCGCGAGCGTGAAAATAAAACGTATCTTCCCGGCGCGAAATTGCCGGAGAGCGTTGGAGTTCATCGTGAATTGGAAGCCACGCTTTCTGGAGCGCAGGTCATCGTCGGCGCCGTGCCCTCCGCACATGCTCGCGCCGTTTATGCTGCCGCACTTCCGTTTGTCACCGCCGGCGCGAATTTCGTCAGCGCCAGCAAGGGTCTTGAGCCATCAACGCACCTGCGGATGAGCGAAGTGATCGCACAGGTCGTCACGCCGAAATTTACGCCGCGCATCGCCGTGATTTCCGGGCCCTCGTTCGCCCTGGAGGCCGCTCGCGGCGAACCCACGGCCGTCGTTCTGGCTTCGCGGGATGCGGCACTCGCCGCCGAGCTGCAGGAAGAATTTGCCGGCCCAAACTTTCGTCTCTATACCAATGACGACGTTCTGGGCGTGGAACTCGCTGGCGCGATGAAAAACGTGATGGCCATTGCTACAGGCGCCTGCCAGGGGCTGGGGCTCGGCTCGAACGCCCTGGCGGCGCTAATCACGCGCGGCTTGGCGGAAATGGCGCGTTTGGCCGTGGCGCTGGGAGCGCGGCCGGAAACGCTCAGCGGTCTGGCAGGATTAGGCGATTTGGTTCTCACCTGCACGGGCTCGCTCAGCCGCAATCGCTTTGTGGGGATCGAGCTCGGCAAAGGACGACCTCTCCGCGAAATCATGGCGAATATGCGCATGGTTGCCGAGGGCGTGAATACCGCTGCGCCGTTGCTGGCGCTGGCCCGCGAACATCAGATCGAGATGCCGATCACCGAGCAGGTGGACGCCATCCTGCACGCAGGCAAGTCTCCCAAGGACGCAATTCGGGACATCATGGAGCGGCCTTTGAAGCGAGAGTAAGCGCGGGGCGCAACTTTCAGTCGTCAGTTTTCAGTTCTAAGTTGTTAGTTTTAAGTTGTTAGTGAAAAGCCGCGGGATTGGGCTTAACGCTCTCTGTTTAGTGACACCTATTAAGCGGTAGCTGTCGCCGGACAATGCGGGATTGTCCACTTTTTCCGCCTCTAGTACTAAAGTCCCAGTTGCACATGCGCGACGCGGAGCGCTAGCTGGCCGCCTAAGTCCCCCAGGTTCTCCTAGAATGAATAGTCGAGATGCCGCTGGATGCTAAAGCTCGCTGGGAACGTGTGCGCGCCGGGCGCGTGCGCATCCTTTGGCTCGTGCTGGGTGCGCTCTTGCTGGTCAGCGCGCTTCCCATTGGTCTGTACCACCGCCAGGTATTGCAGCTTAGCCAGGACAAGCTAGTGGATACCGAGCGCGTCCAGCAAACCGAACTGACGCGGTCGCTGGCGCAGGAAATTCAGCTATTCGAATCCAACCTGACGCAACAGCTCCTGAGCGAGCGCCAAATTCTCGCGCTCACGGGCCTCATCGACAACGTCGAAGATCCGGCGGCAGAACCCAAGGTCACTCGCCTGCTGGAAGATTTTGTCGAGAGCAATCGCAACACGTTCATCTATCTGACCGCCGTGGGCAAGACCGGCAAGGGTACCACCGCGTCGCAGGGAAATTTCCGGGCGGAGCAAGATCCTTTCGTCGCAAAGGCCTTGCGGCGCGCGTTTGAGACCTGCCAGCAGTCGCAGGTCCCGAAGTACCGCAGCGATCCGATTGCGTTGGCGACGGAAAACCGGCCGGCGTTCGTCGTCGCCGTTCCTTTGAAGGATGTGAACGAAAACTTTACGGGGATGCTCGCGGCGGTGGTTTCCCTGGATCCCATCGTTCACCGCCTGCAGGATGCCAGCGTGCGGGGGCGCACCGTTTTTCTAGTGGACCACAACGGCCGCCTCGTGGCGCACTGGGACACAAAAAACTTCGTTCCAGGCGCGGACGTCAGCGCCAATTCGCTGGTCGCGCAGGTGAAGGCGCTGCCGCAGGAGCTGCGCAGCACAGAAACGGTTCGCTTTTCCGAAAAAGGTAAGAAACATCCGGTCGAGATGATCGGAACTTACAGCACTTTTCCTGAAGTGAATTGGGCGGTCATTGCGCAGCGGAGTCTCGATGAAGCACAGACCGACACCGGAGTCACCGAGCTGAACCGGCAGGCGCTGGCGTTCGTCACCGTCGTCATTCTGGCCGCTATTCTCGTCGGTTATTTCTTTGCGGTGGGCATCAGCGAGCCCATCCGCGGGCTGGCGGCCTCCACACGCGCGATCAGCCGAGGCGAATTCCATCAACGCTCCCCCGTCCGCGGCGCTTCGGAGATCAGCGAGCTCGCTGAAAACTTCAACAAGATGGCCGGCGACATCGAGGAATACATCGAGCGCCTGAAGGAAGCCGCCGAGGAAAACCGCGAGCTGTTCATCGGATCGATCCGCATGCTTGCGGCGGCCATCGACGAAAAGGATCCGTACACGCGCGGTCACTCCGGCCGCGTGGCGAAGTATTCGACGCTGATCGGCCATGAACTGGGGCTGGGCACGGAAGAGATGGACAAGCTGCGCATTGCGGCGTTGCTGCACGACGTCGGAAAAATCGGCGTCGAAGACCGCGTGCTGAAAAAGCCCGGTTCGCTGACGCCCGAAGAATTCGGCTTGATGAAGCAGCACACCGTGAAAGGCGCGAACATCATGCGCCCGGTTTCGCAACTGAAGGAAATGCTCCCGGGCATCGAGCTGCACCACGAACATATGGACGGCCGCGGCTATCCGTACGGCCTGCAGGGCCAACAGATTCCGCTCATGGCCCGCATCATTGGCGTGGCCGACACTCTCGATGCGATGACGACCAACCGCCCCTACCAGACGGCGATGGAACTGGACTACGCGATGAACCGCATTCGGGCGCTGACCGGATCCAAATTTGATGCGGTGGTCGTGACCGCCCTCGAATCCGCCGTCAACGCCGGCAAGCTCCGCCTTAGCGCCGTCGAAGTGCACGTTTAACTCGAATCCTGCGGAATTTGACGAAAGGAGTGATACTGCACATGATTACTTTCACTAGGTTTCTGACTATTGTCGGATTGGCAGTTGTGTTTGTCACTCCGGCGCTCGCGGACGACCTGGCTAATACGTTCGAGGAAGCCGCCGCACGTGGGGAGGCACAAAAACGTGCGGCCTCGACCAAGAACTACTTCACAAACACACTGATGCCCTACTACGGCCAGAAGTATGCTCCGGTTCTTCAGTCTTGCTTCGCGACGATTACCAAGCCGGACAACAGCCACTTTTCTTTTGTCGCGGCGATCGGAGCGGATGGACGAATCGTACGGCTCTACCGCGATCGCGAGACGAATATCTCACTGTGCATGCGCGATACGCTTGAAAAGGAGGTGTTCCCGCCGCCGCCCGCCTCTCCTTACTATCTGCACATCGAGATGAATTTCTCTGACGATGATGTACCGAAAAGCAGCAACAAGGAGAGTGCGCCTCCACTCATACTTGAGCCCGGCAAATACTCGTACACTTTCGACGTTCCGGAAGGTTGGGAGTACAGCTTTGACCAAGCCCAGGAATTTGGAGCGCGTCTCGCGTTCTTTCCGAAGGGCGGAGGTTTCCGAAGTTCAAATAGCATCGTTTACGTGACCGAGATTGATGGACTCTGCGTCGCGAATTGTGCCGGAGCCGTCCCCCGTGCCATCGCACGAGAGTTACAAAAATCTAGAGAAGACAGCCCCACACTCAAAGTCGCAATTGGAAGTTCTCTCAAGATCAAAGAAGGCGGAGAGGCGCGGGTCCGGATACTGACCGGAGCAAACGATCCTCGGCAAGCCAAGGAGGCCTTGGCCTTTATCGAACACAACGAAACAATCGTTCTCGTAGTTCTTACAACCGGAGATACGAAGACTTGGGACCAGGACTATCGTGCGTTTCAAGAGATCGTATCCGGACACAAATTCTTCAATTGCAATTCACCGGACTTGGCTGCCTCGTGCCATCCGTAGTCCGGCTGGGCGAGACATAAGAGTCCGTTGCTTAAAGCCGGAGCCGCACAGCTCACATCCAGCGCTTCTGCTACAATTTTAGGTTGTCGCGATTGCAATGCGCGCAGCCTTATGATTTCACTTTTTGGCAAGAATGAACCGGAGCCGACGCTTCTCGAGCGGCTGAAGAAGTCCGTCAGCAAGACCAAGGCGGCGCTCTCCGAAGCCGTCGATACTGTTTTTCTGGGCGAGCGGAAGATCGATCCTTCGATCCTGAAGGATCTGGAGACGGCGCTGCTCTCCGCCGACCTGGGTGTGAAGCCGACGCGCGAGATTCTGGATGCGGTGCGCGAAAAGATGGACCGTAACGCGCTGGCCGACGCCGCGCAGCTCAAGCATGAGATTAAGTCGCACATCATTCGTATTCTGAATGCGCCGGTTCGGCCGGATGTGGCGGCTGCGAGCGGCGTTTCCACCTCACAGAATGGCGGCGGCACGCGCGTGATTTTCATTGTCGGCGTCAACGGCGCGGGCAAGACCACCAGCATCGGGAAACTCGCGCACCGGCTTCGCCAGGAAGGCCGCAGCGTGGTGCTCTGCGCCGCGGACACCTTTCGCGCCGCCGCGGTCGAGCAACTGGAAATCTGGGCGCAGCGCAACGGCATCGAAGTCATCAAGCAGAAATCCGGCGCCGACCCCGCCGCGGTTGTTTACGACGCAGTCGCCGCCGCCAAGGCGCGCTCCTCCGATGTGGTCATCGTGGATACCGCGGGACGCCTGCACACCAAATCGAACCTCATGGCCGAGCTTGAAAAAATGAAGCGCACCGCCGCGAAAGTGATTCCCGGCGCACCGCACGATGTT
>JBGQDD010000117.1:0-8565 GCA_041495665.1 Candidatus Acidiferrum sp. | reverse complement strand
CGTCCGCAGCAGCCGGCCAGCGAAGCTGCAATTGCCGTCACAAAAGTCGAGCCTCCGAGTTGGTGGGTGGGATTCACACCGGAGGTAATGCTGCTGCTTTCCGGGCACGATCTGGAGGCCACCCACGTGGGGTGCAATCTGCCAACGCTCCGTGTCTCGCGCACGCAAGCTACGGCAGGCGGGAACTATCTTTTCATCTGGCTGAAGATTGGGGCGGACACAAAGTCCGGAACCGCCGTCTGCCGAATTACCGCGCCGAAGGGAACGACGTCATTCGAACTTCCGCTTGCTGCCCGCGCTCCGACGCTGGGAAAGTTTCAAGGGCTTTCGCAGGATGACGTGATGTATCTCATCATGCCGGACCGCTTCGCGAACGGCGATCCCACGAATGACGAGCCCGCGGAAGCGCGGGGATCCCACGATCGTTCGAAACCCCGCGCTTACCATGGCGGCGACCTGCGCGGGATTCAGAATCATTTGCCCTATCTGAAGGATCTCGGCGTCACCACGCTGTGGCTAACACCGATCGTGAAGAACGGCGCCACGGAGGATTATCACGGGTACGGCGCCGTGGACCTCTATGCCGTTGATCCACATCTCGGCGCGCTGAAGGATTATCAGGGCTTGGTCGCCGCCGCACACAGGCAAGAAATGAAGATTTTTTTCGACGCCGTGCCGAATCATGTGGGCCCGAAACATCCCTGGGTTGCGAATCCGCCGCTGCCGGACTGGTTCCACGGCACGCTACAACATCACATCGATTCGTTTTCGCCGCTGAAAGGCAGCTTCTACGGCAAGCCGGGCGGTCAGGCCATCGGAAACGATCCGTTCGAATCGCTGATCGATCCGCACGCCTCCGCGCGGATGAAACGAAATCTCACGGAAGGCTGGTTTTTCGGAATACTGCCGGACATGAACACGGAGAATCCGGTGGTCGAGCAATATCTTCTGCAAAACAGCATCTGGTGGGCGGAAATATCCGGGCTGGACGGCTACCGCGTCGACACGTTTCCGTATGTTGGACGGAAGTTCTGGGGCAACTGGCATGCGGGATTGCGCAGGCTCTATCCTTATTTGACTACGATTGGCGAAGTGTTTCATCCCGATCCCAGTGTGACTTCGTTTTTTGCGGGCGGGGTAAGACGCTATGACGGCATCGATAGCGGACTTTCCACGGTCTTCGATTTTCCGATGTTCTTCACGCTGAGGGATGTGTTACTGCGGAGCGCACCGGCAGGCCGCATAGCGGACGTGCTGCGACACGATGCCTTGTATGTGCATCCCGACCTGCTCGTTCCGTTTTTTGCGAATCACGACGTGCCGCGTTTCGCGAGCGCTGAGGGCAGCTCTCTCGCAAAACTGAAGCTGGCGTTCGGACTCACTATTACGTTGCGGGGCATTCCTGAGATTTACTACGGAGACGAGATCGGGATGCCGGGTGGCAGCGATCCGGACAACCGGCGCGATTTCCCCGGCGGATGGATTGGCGATGCGAACGACGCGTTCACGCCATCGGGCCGCACGCGCGACCAACAAGAGATTTTCTCCTACGTGCAGTCGCTGCTTAGGCTTCGCCGCGAGCACGCCGCCCTGCGCACCGGCCAGTTATGGCATCTGGCTTCCGACGAATCATCATATGTGTTTGCCCGCGAATCAGAGGAAGAACGCATTGTCGTCGCCTTCAACAATGCCGATCGGCCACGGGAGCTTCGTATTCCCTTGACCGACACGCCAGCGCAAAGAGCGGCTGCCATCGGACTTCTCCTCGGCGAAGCAAAGGCGGAGCTGGCCGGAGGCGAAATCCGAATCATCATGCCGGCGCAATCTATCGCGATTTTTTCTCTGAATTAAGCCGGGGCAGGCGTGGTCCCTAAAACGCGAGGCGAACGATCCAATTCTTCGCGGCATCGGGCACGATGAAGGTGACGGCATGCGCGAGGGTGTCGTAGCGCCATTCGTGGATGATTTCATCTCCGATGCGAACTTCCTTGGGTGCAGCTGCGGCACCGTACAACGTCACTTCCGCGCTTTTCCACCAAGGCTGAAACGCATTCTTCTCGATGCTGCTCGCCAGCGTTACGGAGCCATTCGAAACCTGGCACGAATAGCTGACGCGCAGAATCTCACCTTTCTGGTACGCAAACGTGTGGCCGTCATCTTGATAGAGTGTCCCGCGGCAACCGTTGCTCGAAGCGTTGTTGGGGAGGTAGACGCGCAATTCGAGCGGCCCATTCGGTTTTTCGTCCGTGTATTGCACTACAGGTTGCATCGGCACAATGGCTCCGGCACGCACGAATAGCGGCATCTCGTCGAGCCGTGGATGCAACGTAATCTTTTCCGTGCTCGACAGCTTCGCGTTTGTCCAGAAGTCGTACCACTCGCCCGGCGGCAAGGAGACTTCTTCGGCATCCACCATGTCCGTGGTCACCGGCGCGACAAAAAAGTCCCTCCCGAAAAGAAAGTCCCGGTTGTCTCCGTAAAACTCCGAAGCTTGCGGATATTCGAGAAACACGGGTCGCATGAGAGGCAGGCCTGTGCGCGACGCTTCTTCGATGCCGGTATATAGATATGGCATCAGCTTATAGCGCAGTTCGATGTATTTTCGGCGAATCGCCTCATGTTCCGGTCCGTGCACCCACGGCTCTTGGTCCGCAGTTCCTTTTGACGTGTGGTCACGGTAAATCGGATTCAACGCTCCGACCTCGAACCAGCGAGTCAACAGATCTGCCGTCGGGGAGCCGGCAAAGCCGCCGATGTCATCGCCGATGAGCGGGAAACCTGAAATCCCCATGCTCAAGAGCATCGGCGTGCTCATCTTCAGATGATTCCAGGTGCTACTGTTGTCGCCGGTCCACGTGGCGGCGTAGCGCTGAGCTCCGGAATACGCCGCGCGCGTCAGCACGAAGGGCCGTTCCTCCGGCTGCAGCTTGCGCAATCCCTCGTACGTCGCTCGTACGTTCTGCATGCCGAACACATTGTGGATGGCGCGATGATCGACGCTGGTGCCATCATCGAGACGGTGCACAGTGTCAAGCGGCATGGTCTTGTCGGCGCGCAGGAAGAGCGCCGGTTCATTCATGTCATTCCAGAAGCCCGCGGCCCCCATGCCTACAAAGTCTTTGTAAAGTCCGCCCCACCATTCTCGCGCGCGCGTCAGAGTAAAATCCGGGAAAACGCTGTCGCCCGGCCATACCGTACCCACGTAAACCGATCCATCGGGATTCTTCACGAACATATCGTTTTTTATGCCCGAATCGTAAGGCGCATAACCATGGTTGGGATCTTTCTTGATGTGCAGGTCGGTGATCAAAATGGTGTGCATTCCCTGGGCGCGAAAATCCGAGATCAGTTTCTCGAAAGTCGGGAAGTATTCCCGGTTGATGGTGAAGGGCGCATTGCCCTGCTGATAATCGATATCGAAGTAGATGGCATCCGCGGGTATTTTTTTCTCGCGTAGCGTTTTGACGATCTCCCGCGCGCGCGATTCTGGATAGTACGAATAACGGCATTGCTGGTAGCCGAGCGTCCAGAGTGGAGGTAGCGGAGACCGTCCCGTCATGGCGGTGTATTCTTCGATGATTTTTTTCGGCTCGGGCCCGGCAATGAAGTAGTAGTTCAGCTCGCCGCCTTCGGCGCCGAAGGAAAAGAAATCCGGCGACTCTTTGCCAAAATCAAACACACTTCGATAGGTATTGTCGAAGAAAACGCCATAAGCCATGCCTTGGCGCAGCCCGATGAAAAAGGGAATGGTCTTATATAGAGGGTCCGTCGATTCCTGCCAGCCGAATTCATCCATGTTCCAGTTTGTAAAGGCGCGATTCCGGCGATTCATCGGGCCGGCTTTGTCGCCCAGCCCGTAGTAGTTTTCGTCTAGCGGCATTTTCTTCCAGACGTGGACGCGGGGACCGTTCCAAGCCATTGGCAGACTTGGCTCGTCGGCGAGAAGTACGTTTCCAGAAGCATCAGAAAAACTAATCAGCAGGGGCGATCGCTGAACGGTGGCGACTATGCTTCCCGCGGTGATTCGTATTTCCTTCTGGTTTTCTTCAATCTTGAGTGCTGGTGGTTCGGGGGATTCGATCACTGCCCAGGAAGAATCCTTGGGGAAAGTACCATTCGGGGCGACGCGCACGCGGAACAGGCCATCGCGAAATACCGTGATGCGCACTTTCGCCGCGCCTGTCGTTAACTCCACGCCATCTTTCAGCTTTTCGACACGCTGGACCTTGCCAAGGTGTTGCCAACCTTGCGCAACCGCAGTCCCAAATCCGAGTGCGGAGGCAAGCAGCCCAATTCCGATGCGTCGCGTAAACCCTGTCATGTCTACATCCGTCCTTGGCGTCCGGCGGCGGAGAAACGGACCGGACCTATTGTACTGCCGGAAAGTTCGACCACGCGCAGGGAATGAACGTGGCTGCCCCTGCTCAAACGATGTTGCTCTACTTCGCCAGCAATGAACCTGGCAAATGGGTCGCAAAGATTTTGATTGCGAAGTTTATAACAGGCCCAATCCAGGCTCAATGCCATTCGAGACGGGAGCGCATTTTCCTGCCGTTCCCGTTACCATGGAATAAGCGAGAGGCACGAACAGTATGCTCAAGTGCACCGGCCAACGGTCCGTTCCGGATTGCCGCTGGGCATGGAACAGAGTAAAAAGAGACTGAGGGAGAGGAACATGATGAAAGCAGTGATCTGTTTGCTTTTCTGCGCCGCCGCAGTGATGGCTGCGGACAGGACGGTGTACGAGTTCACCTTGAATTCGATCGATGGCCAGCCCGCGCCACTCGCCGCCTACAAGGGGAAAGTCGTGCTTCTCGTCAACGTCGCCAGCCGTTGCGGTTTTACGCCGCAGTATACGGCGCTGGAGTCCACCTATGAGAAGTACAAGAGCGGAGGCTTCGTCATCGTGGGCATCCCCGCGAATAATTTCGGCGCGCAAGAGCCTGGCACGAATCAAGAGATCAAAACGTTTTGCTCCTCGAAATTTCACGTGACCTTCCCCATGATGGCCAAGGTGTCCGTGAAAGGCGAGGACATTACCCCGCTCTATCAGTTCCTGACGGACAAAGCCTTGAATCCGCAAACGGGCGGAGAGATTCAATGGAATTTCACCAAGTTCCTGATCGGCCCGGACGGGCATGTCATCACGCGCTTCGAACCTGACGTGACGCCAGATTCGCCACAGGTGACCTCTGCTATCGAAAAGGCGCTGGCCTCGCTGAAATCCTGAGCAAAGCATCCGAGGCTCGAGCTCTCTCCAGGTTAGCGCAATGCACAATGACTCAGCGGCGCCGGCTACGACCGGCCGAGCCCGCTCCGTGACCGGGGTACCTCACTGCCTCTCAACTTCGTCTGGATCCAGGGAATGAGTTTGGCTCCCCGGGCTAGATTCGAACTAGCAACCCTTCGGTTAACAGCCGAAAAGATCAAAAATCTAAGTGCCCTATCTGGTGTCGCTTACAAGAATATGGGAGCCATTTCCCCCTCTCTAGTTGCACCCAAACATGCACCCAAGGATCCTCGTCCTCCTCGCGGGGAACACAGAAGGGGCTACCTTCACTCACTGTCGCAAACCGATTCGCCGCTCGATTTCCTGAAAGCGGGGATCGTCGCGCAAATCGTCGAAGTGGGGCCACACTTTGATCAGAATCAAGTTGGTCTCGCGATTGTCACACGCCCGCTCTAGAGCTTCTATCGCGAGGTCTTTTTCCATCAGACCGACGTAAGCGATGACGAAAGCCACGAAAGGAATGTATCGGGTCTTGGAGAGTTCCTGCAGTTCCCGAAGTTCCTTCCAAGCTCTTGCCCGTTCGCCAGACTTGCCGTGAACGAAAACTATGAATGCTCTTGAGAATCCGACGGCGCCGCCCAGTGCGATACATTTCTCATAGGCTTCAATGGCCTCCCGATACTTCCCTTGTTGTTCATAAGCTGTTCCGAGGGTCCAGTAGCAGAGAGTCATATTGGGGTCCACTTCAGCCGCAGTAAGGGCTTGTTCGATACACTGATCCAGCTTGCGGGCATGCAAAAGGACGAATGCCAATCCTGCATTCAGTAGGGCCGACATAGGGTCGCGGCTCAGCGCTTCGGTCGCTTCACGAATCGCTTCTTCAAAACGGCCTAGTTCGGCGAGAAGATACGAGTAATGATAGTGAGCTGTTGCGTAATTCGGGTTAAGCTCGATAGCGCGTTTGTATTCTTTCTCCGCGCCCGTCCAGTCCCAGTCATAGTTTTTCAAGATGGTAGCCAAAACCTCATGGCCTTCGGCCAGATTCGGATCGATTTCTAGCGCCCGGAGTGCTGCAACTCTAGCTTTCGGGTAAGCCACATTGGGATCAACGGAACCGTAGTAACAAGGGACCGATATGCATTGCGCGAGTTCTGCGTGCGCCAAAGCATAGTTTGGGTCCATCTGGATCGCCTGGCTTAAGTACTCCATTCCTCGCCTGAATCCTTCCGCGCTTCTCTTCTCGCACCAACGACGGGCTCGCACATAAAGCTGGTAGGCTTCAATATTTTCCGTGTACCGCTTTGTGAGCTGGCCCTCGGCTTCTCCCGTCATCTTTAGTCGAAGCCTCTGCCAGACTTCGTGAGAAATCTCGTCCTGCACCGAAAACAATTCGGTAAGGTCTCGGTCGTACTGGTCTCCCCAAATCTCTTCACCGTTTGCCGTTTCCAGCAGGTCCACATGCAAGCGAAGTTTGTTTTCCCGCTGCCAAATCCTGCCAATCAGCACCGCTCTCACACCGAGTTTGCGGCCGATTGCCAACGGATCACTTTGCTGATTTTCGCCGCTGGAGGCACTCCTCCACGAAATCACACGCAGCCTGGGTATCCGAGAAAGATTGTGAATGATGCTCCCCGGGATCCCGACGGCAAGGTACTCGGTATCGGGATCGGTGCTGTCGTTCTCGAGTGGGAATACTGCAATAGAGTCGATAGGCCCACCACGTTTTGGGAGGTCCTCACGCGTGCCGTCTAGGGGTGCGAGGAAGCGATAGCCACGGCGCGCGAGGGTTTCGATGAAACGGGGGTTTTCGGCGGAATCGCCGAGGGCTTCACGAAGCTTGTTGATCGCTTTATTGAGGCCATGATCGAAATCAACAAAAGTATCCGCGGGCCAGAGTCTGCTGCGTAGTTCCTCCCGGGTGACCACCTGCCCGGGATTTTCGAGCAGCATCGCCAGAATCTGTAAGGGTTGTTCCTGAAGCTTAATCTTGACGCCCTGCTTGCGTAATTCGCCGGCGCGGAGATCTACCTCAAATAAACCAAAGCGCACGGGCTGTGAAAGGGAAGGGTTCTTTTCCATCGTGGCCTCGCCGAGGCCCAAGGACAGGTTGGCGGAGTTTACCACTACAGAGCTTACCTCTCAATTGCCCTTCTTGGCGGGGACTATCCGCTCTAACTGATTGACCTGAGAGGTAGTTATCAGGGGAGAGACGAATGACTGCCAGGGGAGCCGCAGGGCATTGCGCGAAATTCCCTCCTGCGCGAAGTTGGCGCCCACACAACAAGTCTCCACTTCGCAAAAAGGAGACATGAGGAGGAACGTCATGAAACTGAAGATGGCACGAACTACTCTCGGGATCATTTTCTTGGCTGCGCTGATGGGCACGCCGGCGGCGCAGGCACACAACCGGTCATGCTCACAGGCGGGTGTGGCGGGAAAGTGGGGATACACATACACAGGAACGATCACCCTTCCCACGGGCGCAATTCCCGCAGCTGCGGTTGGCAGCTTCACCTTGGACGCAGACGGTAATATCTCCGGAACGCAGACCAGGAACGTGGGCGGCAGCGTCGGTGAGGAGACAATTAAGGGAACAGGCACTGTCAATCACGACTGCACAGCAACGTATAAGGTCGACGTCTACGACGGCGCGGGAAACCTGCTTCGCACAGCCGTCTTGGCTAGCGTGTTTGTCGATAACGAGACGGAGCTTCGCGCGATGTTTGCGTCGCTCGTTCTGCCCAATGGCGCAAGTCTCCCGACAGTGATCACCGTTAATGCCAAGAAGTTGCATTCGGAAGAACGAGACTAAGCCATCGCACCGCACCGTTCCGAGGAATTCGCCCCCGCAGCGGCGCTGATAGCTTTCTGAGCTGCGGACTGTGAAAGGAGTTTCACCATGCCTGGAATGAACCGGAATCTTGCAACTGCTCTCGTACTTCTCATCTCACTTGGCTATCCGGCAAAGAGCGGAGCGGTAGATTTCGCAACGCCAAAGACTTATCCGGTGGGGACGTCCCCGTCGGCGGTTGTTGTGGGCGATTTCAACGGGGACGGAAAGCCCGATATGGCCGTGGCGAATTCCGGCAGCAACAACGTGAGCATCTTGCTCGGCAACGGCGACGGCACATACCAGCCGGCGGTAAATTTCAACGCGGGCCTCAGTCCTAATTCAATTGCCGTCGGTGACTTCAACGGCGATGGCAAACTGGACTTGGCCGTGTTCCAAGCCGGCAATACCAGCAATGCGACCGCAGGCGCGATCAGCATCCTTCTCGGCAACGGCAACGGTACATTTCAGGCACCGAAAACCACGGCCCTCACCGAATTTTCCT
>JBGQDD010000116.1:0-8573 GCA_041495665.1 Candidatus Acidiferrum sp. | reverse complement strand
ATCTGCCGTGAACCGGCGAGACTTCCTTTTCACAGCATTGGGCGCAGGACTAGCCACGGCGGCGGCACCACCCTGGACATTCGCGAATCCTGCTGCTTCCCTGGGATTCCGCCTGACCGATGTTACGAACGCTTCGGGGATCCAGTTCCGGCATAACAGCGGCGCTTATGGTGGCAAGTTGCTCCCGGAGACGCTGGGATCGGGCTGCGCGTTCCTCGATTATGACGGCGATGGCTGGCAAGACATCCTTCTCGTAAATGGCATGGACTGGCCCGGACACAAACGCCAGCGATCCACTTTGCAGCTCTACCGCAACAACCGCAACGGCAGCTTCACGGATGTGACGCGAAGCGCAGGCCTCGACGTCGAGATGTACGGAATGGGTGTAGCCGTCGGCGATTACAACAACGATGGTTTTCCCGACATTTTCATCACCTGCGTGGGGCAAAGCCGGCTCTTCCGCAACACTGGCAAAGGAACCTTCGTGGATGCCACGCATTCGAGCGGCCTCTTCGGGCGTCAGGGCTTCAGCACCTCCGCGCTGTGGTTTGATTACGACCGGGATGGATTGCTGGATCTTTTCGTGTGCAATTACGTGCGCTGGTCCCCCGAGCACGATGTCTTCTGCAGCCTCGACGGTTCGCATAAATCGTACTGCACGCCGGAAGCGTATCGCGGGGATACGTGCTGGCTCTTCCACAATCGCGGCAAAGGAACTTTCGAAGACGTAACCGCAACCAGCGGCATCTTTGACAGCAGCTCGAAATCCCTTGGAGTGGCGATGTTCGACTTCGACCAGGACGGCTGGCCGGACTTGCTGGTAGCCAACGACACGCAACCCAATAAGTTGTACCGGAATTTGAGGAACGGCAAATTCAAGGATGTCGCGGTGGAGGCCGGTCTGGCGTTCAGCACGGAAGGGAAAGCGCGCGCCGGCATGGGCGTCGACACCGGAGATTTCGATGGTTCGGGCAAGCCCGGTGTGGCCATCACCAACTTCGACAACGAAATGATCGGTCTGTATCGCGCCAGCGCTCCGGGAGTTTTCGACGACGCGTCGATTCCATCCGGCATCGGGGCGGCATCCAGGAACACTCTCGGATTTGGCTGCATGTTCCTCGATGTCGACCTGGATGGGGCCCTGGACCTGGCAGTGGCCAATGGCCACATCGATGAAACGGTGCGGAATATTCGCGGCAACACTGGGTATGCTCAGCCTCCACAACTCTTCCTGAATCGGGGCGGAGGGAAATTTCATGATGCTGCGGACGGGGCCGGAGGAGGATTTGAGACTCCGAAGGTTGGACGGGGGCTGGCCTACGGAGATTTCGACCGCGACGGTGACCTGGACATCCTGATGACCACCAACAACGGGCCGGCCTATTTATACCGAAACGATCAAACGGCATATCCTCGGAGCATACGATTTCTCTTAAAGGGTACGAACTCGAATCGGGATGCAATCGGCGCGTCGGTCCGCATTTTCCACGAGGGGCAGACGCAATCGAGGATCGTCCGAGGCGGGTCGAGCTATCTTTCCCAATCGGAACTGCCAGTAACGTTTGGCCTCGGCCTGCGCGAAAAAATCGATCGCGTGGTGATTGACTGGCCCAGCGGGCGCACGGAGGAGTACAAAGATTTGGGTGCCGGAAAATCGTATAACTGCATGGAAACAAAGGGGATAGATGCACAAACCGGTTTCTAGTGCTTTTGCAGTATTGCCAGCCTCGGTGCGAATCCATATAAATGGGCTCACAAGTTACATCGCCTCCAGCTCCGCCAGTTCCTGGCTCGCTTCGGGGCACCCCAAACTGAAATGCGGCCGGATGTTACCTAGACATCCGGCCGCTGTTTTGATAACCGCAAACCGCGCACGCAGGTGGAGATGATGCAAATTGATTTTGTAAAGCGGTGGTTATCACCAATCCTGATTGCGCTGACGGTCAGCGCGGTTTACCTGTACGGATATCCCTCGGCTACGATCCCTTACTTTGTTGCGGATTTGCTTCATATCGCGATTGGAATCGTACTAACGATTCTTCTCTTTTTTTACGTCGTACGCTTGCTCCCCCGCGAATCACTGCTGGCCCGTCTGGGCTGGATCTGGCTGGCCGCGGGAGCGCTTCTCGGAATCGTGTTGATCAAAATCGGCACGCCTCTTCGGCTGAAGCCGTGGTTGTATGCGCATATTGCGCTGTGCGTTCTTGGCACGCTATTCCTGGCAACCTCCTGGCTCTTTTCAAGAGGGTGGCTGGGTGATAGCGTCATCCGGCGCGGCTTGGGATTTGCCGCCCTGACGCTACTGACGGCGGGCATCGCGGCAGGCACGTGGTGGACGCGCGAGGTCGCCTGGAAGAACGCAAATCGCATCTCCAATCCGCTGATGCCGCCGGAAACAATGGACAGCGAAGGTGACGGCGCTCAGGGGAAATTCTTCCCCAGCTCCGCGCAGACCAAACACGGCGGCAACATTCCCGCCAAGTACTTCATGAAATCGGACGCCTGCCAGCGCTGCCATGCGGATATCTATAAACAGTGGGACAGCTCGATGCACCATTTCTCTTCGTTCAACAACCAGTGGTACCGCAAGAGCGTCGAGTACATGCAGGAAGTCGCCGGCGTGCGTTCCTCCAAGTGGTGTGCCGGCTGCCACGATCCCGCACTGCTCTACAGCGGCTTGTTCGATACGCCGATCAAACAGATCGTCGATCGCCCGGAAGCTCGCGCGGGTCTCGGATGCATGATGTGCCACAGCATTGTGGAAGTGAAAAGCACCATGGGGCAGGGCGACTTTTTTCTGGAATATCCGAAGCTCCACGAGCTGGCGGCCAGCGATGATCCTTTAGTGCGCTCGTTGCACGACTTCGTGGTTCGCTTGAACCCGGAGCCGCACCGCCGCACCTTCCTGAAGCCGTTCATGCGCGCGGACACCGCGGAGTTCTGTTCTTCATGCCACAAGGTTCATCTGGATGCCCCGGTGAATCATTACCGTTGGATTCGCGGCTTCAATGAATATGACAACTGGCAAGCCAGCGGCGTTTCCGGGCAGGGCGCGCGCGCCTTCTACTATCCGAAGGCGCCGATGAATTGTGCGGATTGCCACATGCCCCAGGTCCCCTCGGGCGATGACGGCAACGTGAATGGGTTCGTGCACTCGCATCGCTTCCCCGGCGCGAACACGGCGGTGCCTACGGCGAATCAGGACCAGGCGCAATACGAGTTCGCCAAAAAGTTTCTTCAAGACAAACAACTGAGTGTGGATATTTTCGCGATTTCTCCGGCGGGGAAAGAAGCGAACGCGCCGGTGCGGAGCGAAATTGGAAAGCCGGAACTTTCGACGACTTTCGCGGTTGGTGAAGAGTCTGATATTTCACTGCCGAAAGGCCCGGCCGGCGAAGTCCGCCCCGTCACCGCTCCCATCGATCGCACCGATGCGGCGGTGCGGCGGGGCGATGACGCTCGCGTGGATGTTGTTGTGCGCACACGCAAGGTCGGGCACTTCTTCCCCGGCGGCACGGTTGACGCTTTCGACGTTTGGCTCGAGCTGCAAGCCACCGATGAAAAAGGACAGACGATTTTCTGGAGCGGGAAGGTGGAGGACGATGGCAAAGGCCCCGTCGAGCCTGGGGCGCACTTCTATCGTTCGCTGCAAATCGACGGGCACGGCAATCCCATCAACAAGCGAAACGCCTGGGCGACACGCTCGGTGGTTTACGTCCATCTCATCCCTCCGGGCGCGGCGGACACCGCGCACTTCCGTTTGCACATTTCCGAAAATGTGGGTGACAAGATTACGCTGCATGCGAAGCTGAACTATCGGAAGTTCAGCTGGT
The DNA here is from genome assembly GCA_041495665.1 of Candidatus Acidiferrum sp. Taxonomy (GTDB): domain Bacteria; phylum Acidobacteriota; class Terriglobia; order Acidiferrales; family UBA7541; genus Acidiferrum. The sequence goes on along the minus strand of JBGQDD010000116.1, from coordinate 4,740 downwards.
TTAATACACAATTTTCGTTTGCGGGCGTCGAGCAACCAGAACTTGTTGGAAATGCCCCTTTGACTAACCGCATCAAGATCACGCCTGACTACGATGATCGCAAGTGGGCGTTCAACGGCGACACTTCGAAGGTTTCGGGCAGCGTCAAGGCGATTCCTGATCTGCCTATCACAATTATTGCCGAAGACACCAAGACGCTGAGCGTTCTTCCGCACGGCGCTCCCGCGCCGCAGCCGAAGACCATCACGACGAAAGAAGATTGGACGCGGTGGAACGATTACGGCATCGGTCTTTTCTTGCAGGGCGATCTGAAAGCGGCCGCCGCGGCCTTCGAGAAAATCACCGAGGCGGATCCGCGGAATCCGGATGGTTGGACCAACATCGGCCGCGTTCTGCTGCAAGAGGGTGATACCGCGGGCGCGCGAAAAGTGCTGGAGAAATCCCTGGCGATCGATCCGCGGCTTGGGAGGACGAATTTCTTTTACGCGCGCGCGCTCAAGGAAGATGGCGAGTTCGACGGCGCGATCGCTCACTTGCGAACCGTGCTTGAGCAATTTCCGCGCGACCGCGTTGTGCGCAATGAACTTGGCCGCGTTCTGTTTCTCGAAAAGCGCTACGCCGACGCGGCGAAGGAATTTGAGCAAACGCTTTCCATCGATCCCGAAGACCTGCAGGCGCACTACAACCTGATGCTGTGCTACAACGGCCTCGGCGACGACGCCAAAGCGAACGAACACAAGGCGCGGTATCTGCGGTTCAAGGCCGATGAATCGGCGCAGGCCATCACCGGTCCATACCGCCAGACTCATCCCGAAGACAACAACGAGCGGCAGGCGGTTCACGAACACGTCGGCGTCGCGCTTACGCCAGCGCCGGCCAAGAAGGCGGTTGCGGCGCGCGCTTCAACGCAAGGCGTAACCCGGGAGCGCGTCCGCCCGGGCGGTTCGAAATGATTCTCCGGGTAGTAGACGGTTCAAGGAGCTCCGAACAATGACCTGGATCAAAACTGTCGGAATGGATAAAGACGATCGCGTCAAGAACGCGATGGAGGCGCAGCGTAAACTCTATCCGATGGAATATGCTACACCCGTCCATCCGGTGAATGACGGCCAAATGTCCGGCATCGTGGCAAGCCATACGCTTCTTCCCGACGTGCTCTTCCATGCTTTCAGCACGTTCGGCGCGCTCATGTCACCGGACTTGCCTCTTAAGCGGCATCAGCATGAAATGATCGCCACCATGGTTTCGGTAACGAATCGCTGCCACTATTGAATCGAGTCACACGCAGAGTTTCTGCGTAGGGTCACGCTGGATGAAACTATGGTCAATGCGCTGAAGCACGACTATCGGACTGCTCCCATTAGCGAACAGGACCGCACTATGCTGGACTACGTGGTGAAGCTGACGAAGGATGCGACGAGATGCGGCCCGCAAGATCACGCCACGCTGCGCGCCGTTGGTTTCGACGATCGTGGCATCCTGCAAATCACGCTGATCGCGTCCTGGTTTAACTACATCAATCGCGCCGCCGATGCGCTCGGCGTGGGCCGCGATTGAAACCTGGGGGAATGGTGAAGCGTTCGCTCGCAGCAATTCTAGTTCTTGCGGTGGCAATAGTTCTCGTTAAACAATCAGGAATCGGAGCAACCCCGGAAGCCTCAACGATTCAGTTCCGCGATGTCACGCAATCAGCCGGGATTCGCTTCGTGCACAACAATGGCGCCTTCGGAAAGAAATTCCTGCCCGAAACCATGGGACCGGGTGTGGCTTTCATCGACTATGACAACGACGGCTGGCCGGACATTTTTCTCCTGAATGGCATGGACTGGCCCGGCCACGTTCAGAAGCACTCCACCCCCAAGCTGTATCACAACAATCATGACGGCACGTTTACCGATGTGACGCGCAAGGCGGGATTGGACGTCGAAATGTTTGGGATGGGCGTGGCCGTGGGCGACTACGACAACAACGGCTACGACGATCTTTTTGTCACTGCCTACGGGCAGAGCCATCTTTTTCACAACAACGGCAACGGCACTTTCACGGATGTCACGCAAAAAGCGGGCCTGCTGGGGCCGAAAGAATTCAGCACCAGCGCGGCTTGGGTTGATTACGACAAGGACGGGCATCTGGATCTAGTTATCGGCAATTATGTCCAGTGGACGCCGGAGACCGACCTGTATTGCACGCTGGACGGCAAGAGCAAATCGTACTGCACTCCGGAATCCTACAAAGGAACTTCCGTCCGTCTCTGGCACAATCGCGGCAACGGCACGTTTGAAGACGTGACGCAAAAGGCCGGCCTCGGCGACCCAACGTCGAAGAGTCTCGGAATCGCCGTGCTCGATTTCGACAATGATGGCTGGCCCGATCTTTTGTTTTCGAATGATACGCAGCCAAACAAGCTTTATCGCAACAACGGCAACGGCACGTTCACCGAAAAAGCCGTCGTCGCGGGAATCGCTTTCAGCGAAGACGGTGTGGCCCGCGCAGGCATGGGTGCGGATGCGGCGGATTACGACCACTCCGGCTTCCCCAGCCTCTTGATCACCAATTTTGCGAACCAGATGCTCTCGCTCTATCACAATGAAGGAAAGGGACTCTTCGTCGACGAAGCTCCGCGCTCGGAGATCGGCCGCGCTTCGCTCCTCACCCTGGGATTCGGCTGCTTTTTCTTCGATTTCGACCTCGACGGCTGGCCGGATGTCCTGGTTGCGAACGGCCACATCGATGCCGATATCCAGCGCGTTCAGGCGAATGTGAAATACGCCATGCCGCCGCATCTGTTCCGCAATGTTGGCAAAGGGAAATTTGCAGAAGTCACGAAGACGCTCGGGCAAGCCTTCGCCTCTCCTCGAGTGGGGCGCGGCGCCGCTTACGCCGATATCAACAACGACGGCCGCCTTGATCTCCTGCTTTCCACCAACGGCGGCCCCGTGTATTTGTTCCGGAATGAAGCGCAGGGCGCCGCGGCAGCGAACAAGAGTCTGCGCATCAAACTAACCGGCGCAAAATCCAACCGCGATGGCATCGGCGCGACCGTCAAGTTAACTGCGGCCGGCGAAACGCAAACACAGATGCTCCGCAGCGGCTCCAGCTATCTCTCCGCCAGCGAACTCGTTTTGACATTCGGACTCGCGCAGAACGACAAAGCCGAAACGATCGAGATTCGCTGGCCCAGCGGCCAGATCGATCGGCTTTCGAATGCGGCCGCAGGCCAGACCGTGACAGTAACCGAAGGAAAAGGGATCACCGGGTCCCGCGCTTTCGGCAAGAAGAACTAAGGGGAACCAGGCCGCCCGCGTTCCGACTTGCCTTAAGCGCCGCTTGAGGAATAGCCAAAAATCCGGACAAAAAAGGGAACGCCCACGGCCAAGCCGAGGGCGTTGCGTTCCGCGTTTGTGAAATACTTCTAGAACATATTCCAGAGAAACTGGTTGTAAACTTCGTGGTGATACTGGACTTCTGGCACTTTGACGACTGTGCCAAGAGCCCGCGGGCAGCGGTCGGCAGCCGCGCGCTTCAGATCGGCGTAGCGAGCCTTGACGTCGGCGCCGAAGAGCTTGGTGGTCCAATCAGCTTTCTCGAAGTTATCGAGCGCCGTGTAGATGTTGTCCGGGAGGTAGCGCTCGGCCGAGCGCAGATTCTTGATTTTCGCGGTCTCGCCGTCGATTCCCGTCTTGAAGATCGAATACATCACCATATAAGGATTAGAGTCGGGAGCGACAGCGCGCACTTCCGTGCGCATGCTCTTCTCGTTGCCGATGGGGATGCGCACCATGGCGCCGCGGTTTACGGCTGAGGCATTGAGCTGGTTCGGCGCTTCGAAGTGCGGGTCCAGCCGGCGGTAGGCGTTGACGCTCGAATTGATCAACAGGCAGATATCATTGCCGTGACTGAGGACGCGGTCCACGAACTCCCAGCCGAATTTGCTGAGTTTTTCTTCTCCCTTGGGATCCCAGAAAAGGTTTTTGCCGTCTTTGCTGACTGACACGTTGGTGTGCATGCCGTTGCCATTGACGCCGACCACAGGTTTCGGCAGGAAGCACGCCGTGAACCCCATGTTGGTGGCGACCTGGCGGCAAATCAGCTTGTAAAGCTGAATCTGGTCGGCGGCGGAGACCACTTCGCCGTAGCCGTAATTGATTTCGAATTGCGATGGCGCGACTTCCGGGTGATCTTTCTCGTTCTGGAACCCCATCGCGCGCTGCACTTCGGCGGTGGTGTCAATAAACGTGCGCAGCGGATCGCCGGGAAGAGAGTGGTAGTAACCGCCGGTATTCACGTATTCGAATTTGCCGGTTTCGTTGTAATTTCGCTCCGCATTTTGGCCCTTGAAAAGGAATCCTTCGATTTCGTTGGCGGCGTTGAGCGTGTAGCCCTTTTTCTCGTGGAGATTGTCGGCATAGCCCTTCAGCACTCCGCGAATGTCGGCGGAGTACGGCGAACCGTCCTTGTCAATCACGTCGCCGAAGACCAGAACCTTTCCGGACCCGAAGACATCCGCAGGCGCCCAGTAGAATGCACCCCAATCCATCGCCAGCCGCAGGTCGCTCTCGCGTTGCGCGGTGAAGCCGCGGATCGAGGAACCGTCGAACGTCAAATTGTCCCAGCTCTTGATCAGAAACTTCTTGTCGTAATCGAGCATGTGCAAGCGGCCTTCGAGGTCGCTGAACAGCACGGTCACCGCCTTGATGCGCTTTTCATCCGTCAAATACTTGATGCGTTCCTCTTGAATTT
>JBGQDD010000115.1:0-8607 GCA_041495665.1 Candidatus Acidiferrum sp. | reverse complement strand
CCGTTTCCTGAAATTGACGCAAGATCTCGAAAAGGGCGGGGAAGTCGCGCATTCCGATGTCATCAAGGCGGAATTGCAGATGCAAGAGCGCCGCCGGCAATTGCTGGAAGCGCAGCTCGGACTTCTCAACGCGCGGCTCGATTTTGCGGTGTTGATCTTTCCCGATTTCAACGACAATTTTGAACTTGCCGAGGATCTTCACGCGAACGTCCCGCTGCCAACCCTTGCGGAAGTGCAGCAGCGCGCGGCTAGGGATAATCCGGATCTTCGCGCCGCGCTGGCCGCCGTGCAGCAGGCGGGACACGATGTGACTGGCGCGCGTGGAGCGTATCTGCCCTCTCTGAGCTTCGATTATTGGTACGGAATCGACGCCCCGCAATTTGCCGTGAACGGTCTGAATGGAGTTTCCAATCTAGGTTCTTCCGCTGCGGCCACGGTGAATATCCCCATCTGGAACTGGGGCGCCACGCAAAGCCGCATCAAGCAGGCCGAACTGAGGCGCGCGCAGGCGCAACGGGAACTCTCCCTCGCGCAGCGCAAGCTCCTCGCTGAAATAAAATCTCTCTACGCCGAAGCGGATACCGCTCTAAACGAACTCAGCGGCCTCAGCCGTTCAGCCGAACTGTCGGCAGAGAGCCTGCGGCTCACGACGCTTCGCTACAAAAGCGGCGAAGCAACCGTACTGGAAGTCGTGGACGCGCAGACCACATTCGCGCAAGCCAACACGGCATATCAAGACGGAGCCGTGCGCTATCGCGTGGCCCTGGCCAATTTGCAAACCCTGACGGGGGTTCTGACGACTCCATGAATCCGACGATGAACGCTACTTTAAATTTTCTTCACAAATGGACAGCTCTTTTCGGCGCCATCGCCGCGATACTCTGTGTTGCGAGCGGCTGCGGCAAGGCCGAAAAAGAAAAGGAACCGGTGGTCTCGGTGCAGACCACGCCCGTGCGGCGTGCCCCCATCTCACAACTGGTCTCCGTGGAAGCGGTAGTCTATCCGTTGGAGCAAGCCACCATCGCGCCGAAAATCACTTCGACCATAAAGCGATTTCATGTGCAGCGAGGCGCTCGCGTAAAAAAAGGGCAATTGCTAGTCGAACTGGAGAACGCCGACCTGTCCGGCGCGGCGTTGGCGAGCAAGGGAGACTTCAAACAGGCTGATGCGACCTATGTCACCACGGTCATTGCCGGCCTGCCGCAGCAAATCCAAAAAGCGGAGCTTGAAGCGGTGGCCGCGAAGGGCGCATTTGATGCCCAGCAAAAAGTCTACGACAGCCGCAAGGAGCTTTTTCAGCAAGGCGCGGTGCCTCGGCGCGAACTGGACTCGGCAGAAGTCGTTCTGCTTCAAGCCCGCAGCCTGAACGAGCAGGCGCAAAAGCAGCTTGCCGATTTGCGGCGAGTCGGCCAGGAACAAGGCCTGAAAGCCGCCCAGGGTACCAGGGAATCGGCGCAGGGCCGCATGCTGAATGCGGAGGCGCAGCTCAGCTATTCAGAGATTCGCAGCCCCATCGATGGCGTGGTGACGGACCGCCCCCCTTATGAAGGCGATCTTGCGAATGTCAATCAACCGATCCTCACCGTGATGAACACCTCCCGGCTCATCGCCAAGTCGCACATTCCGCAATCGGAAGCCGCGGTTCTGAAAGTGGGGAACCCGGCGGAACTGAAAATTCCCGGCCTGGATGAGCCCATCAAAGGCCGCGTCAGTTTGGTCAGCCCCGCTCTCGATCCCGGTAGCACCACGATTGAAGTGTGGGTGGAAGCGTCCAAGCCGGACCCGGCGCTGAAACCCGGCATGAGCGTGGAAATTTCCATGACGGCGAAAATAGTGAAAGACGCGCTCGTCGTGCCCACTCCGGCGATCTACAAAAACTCCGAGGGCGCGGACTACGTCTTGCTCGCAGGCTCCGATGGCCACGCGCACCTCAAGACCGTGCAACTCGGGGTGCGCAATGCGGAATTCACGCAAGTCGTTACCGGCGTAATCGTCGGCGATCAGGTCATCAGCTCGGGCGGCTACGCGCTGCCCGATAAGACGCAGATTAAGATCGAAGCGCCCAGCAAGGATGAGAAAGAGGGCGGTGACAAAGCCGATAAAGCAGATAGGCCGGAAGGTTTCGCAAAGCCTGACGCCAAGGAAAAGGACTAGACGCGCATGGATCTTCCTCCCGATTCGCCGCGCGTAGCGCATCCATTGAGCAAGCCGGATGCGCCCTGGTTCCAGCGGCTCTCCCGCCCCATTCTGTTTTTGATCGTCACCCTGATGCTCGTAGGCGCGTATCTCGCCTTCACCATTCCGGTGGCGGTCTTCCCGAACACTGATTTTCCGCGCATCGTCATCGGCATCGACAACGGCGTGATGCCCATCGACCAGATGCTCGTGATCATTACGCGTCCTCTCGAGGAAGCCGTCAACAGCGTCCCGGGCCTACAGAAAGTACAGTCGATCACCAGCCGCGGTTCCGCGGAAGTCGATCTTTTCTTCGACTGGAACAGCGACATGATTCTGACCCTGCAGCGTGTCGACGCCGTCGTTGCCCGCATGCAGTCAGAATTGCCGCCGACCGCCAAGATCGAAACCCATCGCCTCACATTCGCCACTTTTCCTATCCTGGGTTACAGCCTAACCTCGGACACCATCCCGCAGAACAAGCTCTGGGAAATTGCCACTTACGACCTCAAGCCACGCGTAAATCGGCTCGATGGCGTTGCCTCCGTTCTCATTCAAGGTGGCCGCGTTCCAGAATTCCAAGTGTCGCCCGAGCCGGCGCGCCTCCTCGCGGCCGGCATCACCGTCAACGACATTCTCGATGCCATCCGCCGGACAAACCTCATCGACTCACCCGGCCTCATCGAGAACAATCACCAATTGGTTCTCGGCTTGATCAGCGGCCAGGTTCGAACGCCGGAGCAGATCGGCCAGATTGTGGTGAAGACCTCGACAGCGGGTGTACCCGTACGTCTCGGCGATATTGCGAAAATTTCGCCGTCGGTCGCTCCCGTCTACACCATGGTCACGGCCAACGGCAAACCCGCCGTCCTGCTCAGCGTGCATCGTCAGCCGGACAGCAACACGATCGATGTCGCCAACGCCGTTCACGCCCAAATCGAAGAGATTCGCCCGACTCTGCCGCTTGGCGTGCACATCGAGCCGTTTTACGATCAATCAACCATCGTTCACGAATCCATCGCCAGCGTGCGCGATGCGGTGCTGCTGGGATTGTTGTTCTCTTCCGTCATCCTCGTACTCTTTTTGCGTGATTGGGGCACTTCTCTGGTTGCCGGGCTCGTGATTCCGGCCACCTTGCTCATCACCTTCATCGTCCTCAAACTCACTGGCCAGAGTTTCAACCTCATGACTCTCGGCGGTCTGGCTGCCGCGGTCGGCTTGGTTATCGATGATGCGATCGTCGTTTTGGAAAACATCGTCTTGCACCGCGACGCGGGCCAGGGCCGCTTCCAGGCAATTCAAAGCGCGCTGAAAGAAATGACCATTCCTCTGATCGGCTCCACCATTACGCCGATTGTTGTTTTTCTCCCACTGATCTCCATCACCGGCGTGACCGGGAGCTTTTTCCGCGCGCTCGCCGTTACCATGACTGTCTCGCTCTTCACCTCGCTTCTTCTTGCTTTGTCCTTGACCCCCACGCTCAGCCAGTATCTTGTGCGCCGCGGGGCCACGCCCATCTCAGAAGGCGAATCCTCTTCGGGCCGCGATGTTGCCGCACTTCTAGCCGCGGAAGAAGCCCATCTCTCCGGTTTCTTTGGCCGGATCGTCGCGTTTTATGCGCGCGCGATGGAAGCCGTTCTCAAACGGCCTCTTCTTCTCGCGGGGAGTTCCGTCGTCATCGTCATTCTTTCGATTGTTTGTTATGAGTCGCTCGGTTCCGACCTCCTGCCCGCAATGGACGAAGGCGGTTTCATTCTCGATTACTTCACCCCGTCGGGAAGCTCTCTCGCGGAATCAGATCGCATATTGCAACACATCGAAGAAATTGTTCGTTCGCAACCCGAAGTCGAAAGCACTTCGCGCCGTACCGGTATGCAGCTTGGCCTGGCGGCGGTCACGGAAGCCAATCGCGGCGATTTCTCCGTCAAGCTCAAGCGCGATCGCAAGCGCGACATCGACGAGATCATCTCCGACATTCGTTCGGAGATCGAGCAGACCGAGCCTGCCGCAAAAGTGGAATTCATCCAGGTTCTGCAGGACATGATCGGCGACCTCACCAGCCAGCCCGAGCCCGTCGTCATTAAACTCTTCTCGCAGGATCCCAAACTCCTCGCGAATACTGCCCCGCGCGTCGCCGACGCCATTCAGAAAATCCACGGCGTCGTTGACGTTCTCGACGGCATCGAGAACACCATCAGCGGACCCGCCACAACTTTTCAAATTAATCCCGCCGTGGCTGCCCGCGCAGGCTTCACGCCCGAAGAGGTTGCCGTGGATGCCGCCGCCATTCTGGAAGGTGAACCCGCCAGCACACCGGTGATCGTGAATGACCGTGCCTACACCATCCGCGTTCGATTCCCGGAGCAATCCCGCGCGACACTGGAGCGCATGAGCAACACGCTGCTCACCAGCGCCACCGGCCGCACGGCCACTCTCGGCTCTCTCGCAACGGTCAGTTCGGACCCGGGACAGACAGAAATCCGCCGCGAGAATCTCCAACGGCTCGTGGAAGTCACTGGGCGCTTCGAAGGCGTAGACCTCGGCTCGGGCATCACCGCCGTCAAGAAAGCTGTCGGCGATTTGCACCTGCCGTCCTCCATCCGCGTGGAGTATGGCGGCACCTACGCGGAACAGATGAAGTCCTTCCGCGACCTCTTGATGGTGCTCGTGCTTGCGCTGGTTCTACTTTTCGTCGTGCTATTGTTCGAATTCCGTACGTTCTCCGCGCCAACCGCGATTCTGGCTTCCGCCTTGCTCTCGACCTTCGGCGGCTTGCTCGCTCTTCTCATTACGCGCACGACGTTTAACGTCGCCTCGTTCATGGGCATGATCATGGTGATCGGTATCGTGGCGAAAAACGGCATTCTGCTCCTCGACGCCGAGCATCGCTTCCGCGACCTCGGCTTTTCTTCCGAAGAATCCATGATTCAGGCTGGCCGCCGCCGTTTGCGGCCCATCGTCATGACCGCGCTTGCCACCGTCGCCGGCATGCTCCCCTTGGCCTTCGCCATTGGCAAGGGCTCCCAGATGCTCAAACCGCTGGCTATCACCGTCGTCGGTGGCATCCTCAGCTCCATGGTGCTCTCGCTCATCTTTACGCCCGCCATCCATTTCTATCTCCGGCCGAAAACGCCCGCCGAGGCTTGATTTCAAGTCGCAGAAGCGGATGACAGCCATAAGGAATCCCGGAGCTGCCAATCGTCCCTGGTGCGCGCGAACCGTCACTCTCCCTTCGGCGCGCGCGTTTTCTTGATCGTGCCCAATTCTTCGTTCGCATTCTGAATTTGTGGCAAAGTAAGGTGCGATGGCCGCACCCGAGAACTCCAGAGCCGCCGGGCGAGTTGCTTTCACTTATCCGAGTTTCGTTCTTTTCCAACTGGCGCGTTTTTTCATCGTACTTGCCGCGGAGATGCAGTCGGTCGCGGTCGGCTGGCAAGTTTACGAAATCACAAAAAGGCCGCTGGATCTCGGCCTCGTCGGCCTGGCCCAGTTTCTCCCCGGCATTCTCCTGTTCCTGGTCGCGGGCCATGCCGCGGATCGCTACGATCGGCGCAGGCTGATCGTCGCTTGCTATTCCGGATACGCCGTCTGCGCGGGTTCCTTGCTCTATCTCACAATCCGCGGAGTCCACTCCGTCTACCCCATCTATGCAGTGCTCGTTTTGTTGGGTGTCGTGCGCTCTTTCAGCGGACCGGTAAGCCGCGCGCTTTTGCCGCAATTGGTCCCCGAAAAGGACTTCGTCAACGCCGTGGCCTGGGCCTCCACCGTCTATCAGTGCGCCATCGTCCTCGGCCCCTCAGTCGGAGGGATCGTCTATGCCGCTTCTCGCGGCCCCGCCGCCGTGTACACGCTCTCCTTCATGGCCGCGGCGGCCGCCGCGCTTTCTACCTTGCGGATCAAGGTGCAATCGATTCCGCGCGCTCCGGAACCGATGAATTGGAAAACCACGCTCGCGGGCCTGCATTACATCTGGCGCGAAAAACTGATTCTGGGTTCGATCTCGCTGGATCTCTTCGCCGTTCTGCTGGGAGGTGCTGTGGCGCTCCTTCCGGTTTACGCAAGGGAAATTTTGAACACCGGGCCTTGGGGGCTGGGGATTCTTCGAAGCGCTCCGGCCGCGGGTGCTGCGGCCATGGCGATTTTCATCGCGCACAAGCCATTGGGGCGCCGGGCGGGATCGACCATGCTGTGGTGCGTAGCCGGATTCGGCGTCGCCACTATCCTCTTCGGTCTTTCCCGAAGCCTCGTGCTTTCTCTGCTCGCGCTCTTTCTCGTAGGCGCGACGGACATGGTGAGCGTCATTGTTCGTCAAATGCTCATTCAAGTTGGCACGCCCGACGAAATGCGCGGCCGCGTGAATGCTGTCGACATGGTTTTTATCGGCGCTTCCAACGAACTTGGTCAGTTCGAGTCCGGACTTACGGCGCAATGGTTCGGCGCCGTGCGCGCCGTGGTCTTGGGCGGTGTGGGCACACTCATCGTGACGGGATTGTGGGCCTGGTGTTTTCCGGAGTTGCGTCGCGCCAGTGAACGCGCTAAACCGGCAGGCTAGTCCAGCAAACTCGATCTACTTTTTCGGTGGCGCTGGTTTGCTATCAGGCATCGCCATCGACATCGGTGTCGCGGCGCCCGCCGCAAGCTCTTTCTTTACGGACTCTGAAATTTTGTCCGCGTTTTTTACCAGCACGCACACCTGCCAGATCTGTGTTTCCGTTAATTGCCCCTTGAACCCCGGCATCCCCGTCATCCGAATTCCGTTTTCCACTTTCCAGTAGGACTCCCACGCATCGTCGTCCGTCACGCCCGTGCCATGAAAGAGCTGCGGCGGCGCGGGATACATTCCCATCTGAATCGCGCCCTTGGGCTCACCCGGAAGCCCATGGCACGTGGCGCACTGCTCCTTGTAAACCTTCGCGCCAGATACCAGGTTGGCTTCATCCACCGGTACCTGGGGCTCCGGATGCGGCAGCTTGTCTAGATAGGCATGCAGTCCCAGGCGCGCGAACGTTTTTTCAAACGGGATGGGCGGCGCCGAAGTGGCTACCGGGGCGTGCCCCGAAGAGAAGTAGTAGTAAACGCCTCCGGCAATCAGCAGCATTCCCAGCAAAATCCCCACGATCAATCCCTTGAACATGTCGTTTTTCTCTCCTAACCAACCGGATTCTTGGCTCTATTTTCCGAAGCCAGCGCCGTTCCGCGACAGTCTACTTTCTCCCGTCGATTTCTGCACCCCTGAAATTGCAAGAATTTTCGGAGTTCGCATTCCGTCTTGGCCGCCCGGACTTCTCCGCCATTTTCTGCGGTGACCTCCGTCCCCTTCGTAACCATTCGCTCACAATAGCCGTCTTATGTAAGCGTGAGCTATAGTTTCCGTTAGGCTGTCCGCACCATTCGGAGCAGCCCCTAACGTCGATTTGCGAATGTCCTGTCTGGGACAGACTCGCTCGCACATCCGTGGTACATGACAGGAGCGAACGAATGGGCCGCCTGAACTCCATAGATCTTCCCGAGCCCGGCACCCGCAGCACTGCGGCCGCAGCGGTGCCTTCCAAGAGCCGTTGGTGGCTCTGGCTTCTCGTACTGGGCGTTATCGCTTTTGGTGGCTGGTATTATCGCAACTCGCGGAACGCCAGCCAGGCCGCCGACGCCGCTGCACCCGGAGCATCCGGCAAGGGCAAGGGAGGCTCCGGCGCAGGCAACATGGTTCTGCCGGTCGTCGTTGCCACCGCCCAGCGCGGCGACTTGCCTGTCTACTTCAATGGCCTTGGTACCGTCACGGCGTTCAACACCGTTACGGTTCGCAGCCGCGTGGACGGTCAACTCATTAGCATTGCGTTCAAGGAAGGGCAGTTCGTACATGAAGGAGATCTTCTCGCGCAGATTGATCCACGTCCCTTCCAGGTCCAGCTTGCACAGGCCATGGGGCAGCTCGCCAAAGATCAAGCTCAGCGCAGGGACGCCGAAGCGAATCTCGAACGATTCAAGCTTCTCTTTAAGGAAGGGGTCATCGCCCAGCAGCAGCTCGACACGCAGGCTGCGTTGGTTGGCCAGTTTGATGGGGCCATCGCATCCGATCAGAGCCAGATCGATAGCGCAAAGCTGCAGCTCACGTATTCCCGCATCACCGCGCCGATCAGCGGCCGCATTGGTCTCCGTCTCGTCGATGCCGGCAACATCGTGCATGCCTCAGACACGACTGGACTCCTGGTCATCACTCAGCTCCAGCCGATATCGGTGATTTTCAGCCTGCCACAGGATCAGCTTCCCGACGTGAATGCCAAGCTCCGTTCCGGCGTCCAACTTTCCGTCGATGCCTACGACCGCGACGACACCGACAAAATCGCCACCGGAAAACTCCAGACCATCGACAATCAGATTGATCTGACCACCGGGACCTACAAGCTCAAATCCATGTTTACCAACGCCGACAAT
>JBGQDD010000114.1:0-8619 GCA_041495665.1 Candidatus Acidiferrum sp. | reverse complement strand
GTCCGGCTTCCACTGCCGCCGAAATCGAATCCTTCTTTCGCACCGCCACTTCCTTGCTGCGCTCGATCAATTCATCCGCGCGTTCCCGCAGTTCGCGGGCCTTCTTCTGCGCGTAATCCTTGCCCTCATCCGCCTTCTTCGACAGAAAATCGCGGGTCTCTTCCCCGGACTTCGGCGCAAACAAAATACCGACGAGCGCTCCAACTCCCAGCCCTACCAGGAAATAAGTCACCTTGGAACCAACATTGTCCGCCATAGCAACCTCCACAGAAACCGTAGCATAGCACCGTGAGGCGCGCAATGAGGCCTAACCGCTAAGTAGCGCACAAGCTGGTTACTGCGCCGTCGAGCCCCCGAGTTGGCTAAGTATCTTCTCCGCGCTCTTCCGTGAAACAACGCTGCTCAACTTTTCCAACCCCGCTTTCTGGATGTTTGCGACGCTCCCAAATTCCTGCAATAGTTTCTGCGCCGTCTTTACTCCCACGCCAGGGATTTGGCGGAGCGCGGTTTCCGTTTGCCGTTTCCCACGTCGCTGCCGGTGAAACGTCACTGCAAAACGGTGGGTCTCATCGCGAATCTGCTGGATGAGGTGCAGCACCGGCGAATGCCTCTCCAACACGATCGGCTCATCTTCCTGCCCCAGAACGTAAAGAATTTCCTCCTTTTTCGCGATGCTCGCCACCGGCTGATTGATAATCTGCAGCGATTCCAGCGCCTGCGCCGCGGCGTGAAGCTGTCCGATCCCGCCATCGATCAAGATCAACCCAGGAAGTTCTTTTTTCTCTTCCTGCAATCGGCGATACCGCCGGCCCACCGCTTCGCGCATGCTGGCAAAATCGTCGTTCTGTCGCGGCGGATTTCCATTGCCTACCTCTTCCCCGCGCCCCTCATCTCCGCGAATGATGAATTTGCGGTAGTCCGATTTCTTCATGCGCCCCTTTTCCCAAACGATCATGGACGCAACTGTGTCGGTCCCCTGGATATGCGAAATGTCAAAACTCTCGATGCGCAGCGGCTCCTCCGCCAGATTGAGCGCATTCTGCAACGCTTCGCCAATCGCTTTCGACGTCGGCTTCAATACTCGAAATCGCTGTTCGAACGAATGTTTCGCGTTGCTCTCCACGAGATCGAGGAAAGCGCGCTTGGTCCCGCGCTGCGGCGTGAAGATTTCCACCTTGTGCCCCGCGCGCTCCGCCAGCGTCGCCTCCAGCAGCTCGCGATCTTCAAAATCCGCCGAGACGTGAATCGCTTTCGGCAAATATTCCGCTTCCAGATAAAGCTGTTTCAGAAGAGAAGTCACGAACTCCCGCGGATCAAACTCTTCCAACTCTTCCCAATAGAATTCCCGGCGATCCACCACGCGCCCGCTGCGCAAGTGAAAAAGGTCCGCAGCGACCAGCGGCGGTTCGGCGTAATACGCAAGAACGTCGGTGTCATCTCCCTGCGCCGCGGCAATGCGTTGCCGTTCTTCGATGTCTTCCAGCGTCCGTAACAAATCGCGGTATGCCGCCGCCTGTTCGAACAGTTCCTTCTCTGCCGCTGCCGTCATGCGCTCTTCGAGACTCTTGATCAAATCGTGCCGCCGCCCTTCGAGGAACAGCCGCACATCGCGCGCGGCTTCCGCGTAGCGTTCGTCGGTCGTGAGACCCGTCACGCAGGGCCCCAGGCACCGCTTGATGTAATACTGCAAACAGGGCCGCGGGTGGCTGCGCGTCAGATCCACCGTGCAAGAAGGAACGAGAAATCGCTTGTGAACGAAATGAAGAACCCGCCGCGCCAGGCTCGAAGGAAAATACGGACCGAAATAAAGCGACCCGTCCTTCTTGATGCGCCGCGTAAAATACACGCGAGGATATTTTTCCGCCGCGGTGAATTTGATATAGGGATAGGTCTTGTCGTCGCGCAGCACGACGTTGAATTTCGGCCGATACTGCTTGATGAGGTTGTGCTCGAGCGCCAGCGCTTCGCGTTCGTTGCCCACCACAATAGTTTCTAGATCGGCGATCTCGCGCGCCAGCGAACCCGTCTTGGCATCAATCCATCGCGATTCCAGGAAGTAGGAGCGCACGCGGCTGCGCAGGTTGCCCGCCTTGCCCACATAAAGCACCGTCCCGCCGGCGTCCTTGAAGAGATAGACGCCCGGGCTTTCCGGAAGCTGCGCGGCTTTTTCGCGGGGTTCCATGGAGGCTCAAAACACAACTTTACAATCGCCAGACAACTTCCATCATACTAGACGGAATCGGAATACAGGGAGACCTCCGTGACCGGCATGCGATTCCAGAAGGTATTTCCAATTCTCGCCGCCGTTTTTCTGTTTCTTGCAGCACTGCAAGCGCGCGCGCAGGACCCCCCACAGGAGTCCTCCTCAAAACCAGCCAGCCCGCCCAACGACATGAAACCAAAGTCCACCGGCAAGCAAAAGAAAGACACCGCCACGCAAAACGCACCCGACCAGCCCGCCTGGGATCCGCTGCGCGCGGAAAAAGATCTCGAAGTGGGCCAGTACTACATGAAGAAGGGCGATCTGGATGCCGCCATCGACCGTTTTCAGGACGCCACGGTGGCAAAACCCGGCTACGCTATCCCCTTTCGATTCTTGGCCGAAGCCCAGGAAAAAAGAGGCCTGAAAAAACAGGCCATCAAGTCTTACCAGCGCTATCTGGATCTATATCCGCACGCCGAGGATGGCGACAAAGTGCGCAAGAAAATCGACAAGCTCTTCAAGGAAGTCGAGAAAGAAAAAAAGCAGTGAAGCCCGGGCATTCCCCGGCCACTCCAATTAGCGCGCAAGCCGGTCCAGGATGCGCCGCGCGTGTTCGAATTCCGCAAAGCGCTTCTCTTCTTCTCGAAATTCTCGCGAATGCGAGACCATGCTGCAGCCCGACCGGCGCGTCGGATGCTTCACATGCAGCATCTCGTGAAACAATACATACTCCACCGCGCACGCCGGAATCTCCGGACGATCCATCCGGCGATTCAGCAGAATTTGATTCGGCCCGGGATCATAACAGCCGAATTGCCGCCGCCAGCTCCGCGTGCTCCATCCAATGTGCGGTCGCTGCAACTGGCCCGCGAAATATTTTCCATTGAGCTGGTCGAAAAGCCCGTCGAGATCGAAATGTTCTCCGCGCGGACTGGTCGCCGCCAGGCGAACCCGCCCGCGGCGCATCAGATTCATGCGGCTGCGCGTGCGATTGGAGCGCGCGTACTCCAGATAAGGTTCGGTGAGAGACTGGGCGGCTTTCCGGCGATAAACACGCGCAAGCAATAACACGGCCGCACTTTCCAGGACGGCCCGCGGCGCTCGTCGCAAGAGGTCGGAGAAGCGAACATGCACGACTTCCTCTCGCCTCCGAATCGTCAGCACCAGACTCGAGTAGGGATAAAACTCCACGCGGAAGCGCGGCGGCCGGCCATCGCAACCCAGCCGGGTGAACATTCGCTGAAAAAGAGGCCCGCCTCCCGGGACCAGAGAAGTATTCAGGCAACTCGATTTCATCGCTTTGGCCAGGTTCCTCAAGAGCTAGTTCTTCCGCCGCACCGGCGGAGGCGCGACTTTCTTTTTCGCCTTTTCCGCGTCATTCATGGCGTCGCGAGTGCCCTCGATCGCGTCGTCTAGATTATCCTTGTAAAGTTCGCGATCGAGACCATCCGTGGACAGTTTTTCCAGCACAACGAGAAATTCCTTCGTGCGCGCCGTCATCAATTCAATTCCCTGCCGGATATTATCCTGTTTCTCGATCCCCAGCTGGATGAGGTCCGCCGCGTCGTCCACGCAGCCAACGTAAGCATTCAGAAGTGAATTCAGCATGTCGCCGTGGCGATTCGAAGAGGGATGTTCCAGTTCGTATTGGAATTTCTTCAAGCGGTCCTCGGCAAACGTCAGAAAAAGTTTTATCCGCTCGTTAACCGTCTCCGCATCGCGAATCTTGTCCGCTTCCAGCGACGAGAGATAGTCCTTCTGCTGCGGCGTCGCGGCGCGCACCAGCGCCGCCGCGGCCAGCATGCAGGAAACCAACAGAAAAAGACGCACAATGAATCTCATGGTTGTTTCTCCGCGGGAGCTGGATCTGCGCGCTGTCCCAAAGGCCGGCGGGGAAAAAGCATTTTCAACAACTCTTCCTCCATGCCCATGAGGTCCTGACGGACCATCTGCAGCGGTGGCTTGTAGGCTTCCGGGGATACCAGCAAAGTTTCGTCAACCTCGCGAATTCCCTTCCGCACGTGCATCTCCAGTTGCCGGTAACCGTTGGATTGCTTTTCGGCGTCCGGATGTTGCTTCTTCAAGGCTTCCACCGCCACGCGAACGTTATCCCGGTATTTTTCGAGCGTAAGTCCCAAAGCGTTATAGTCGCCGGCTTTTCCGGCGCGCCGCGCTTCTTCAAACTGCGCATCTCCCAGTTTTCCGATTAATTTAGCCTTTTGAACCCCGCTCGTTTCGCGATCGAAGCGCGCCTGAAGATCAGCCAGGCTCTCGGCCGCGCCGGGAGGCAGGATCGCAAGGAAAACGAGCAAGCCGAACACTGCACCCAGGGACGTCCCGCTGGCCCTCATCCGCCTACCTTTTCCGTTCCAGCATGCGTTGCAGCACCTTGCTCCGCTCCGTGGCCTGCCAGACTTGATCGGTATTCTTGTCCTGATCAAGCGCGAGAAACTTCTGGTAAGCCTCCAAAGCAAGCTTCGGCTGGTTCAGCTTATCGTAGCAAATCGCGCGGACAAACCAGACGCCCGCGCCCGGTTGTTCCACTTTGGCTATCTCGTCGAGCGTCGCCAGAGCGGCCGGATAATTTCCTCCCAGAAAAAACGTCGAGCTGAGGTCTTTGAAATAGGTAAGGTTTTTTCCATCAAGGCGCAGCGCGACGCGCAGTTCCTTCTCCGCGGCCGCGAAGTCCCGTTTCTGGAGCAAGATGCGCCCCAGACCGCCGTGTAGTTGGGCATCGTTTGGCGCCAGCGCGAGAGCTTGTTGCAGCGTGACTATCGAATCATCCCACTTCTTCCCGGCAATCTGTACGTCCGCGCGAAGCTTGAGCAACTCGAGCGTGGGCTGCTTGCCGGCGTCCAGGCGATCGATTTCCGCGAGCGCCGCGTCGTTCTCCTTCTGTTCGACGAGAAGATGGATGAGCCGGGCGCGGGCTTCGGAATCATTGGGCATGAGTTCGAGATACTCGCGGTACGCGCCTGTCGCATCGGGTTTTTTCTGGGCGTCCAGGCTCTGCGCCAGTCCTCTGCGCGCTTCAGGCCCATTCGGCTGAACTTCCAGCGCGCGCCGGAATCGCGCTTCGCCTTCTTCAGGCTTGCCCTTCCGTAGCGCCGCCCAACCCAGGTAATCAATGGCCGTGATGTCGTTGGGATCCAGATGTAACAGCGCCTCAAAAGATTCCGCTGCACCGGCCCGATCTCCCGAGCGGTCCAGCGCGACTGCCAGCAGATAGCGGGGCCGGCTTTGTGCCGGCAGTAACTCAACCGCTTTGCGAAGCGGTGCTACAGCGGCGGCGTCTTCTTGCTTGTCGAGAAGCAACATGCCGAGATTGAGATAAGCTTCGGACATTTTCGGATCGATAGCGATGGTGCGTGCGTATTCGGCGCGAGCCTCGTCCGTTCGCTTCAGTGCCGTATAGGCGTAGGCGAGTTGAAAGTGCGCGTAAGCAAATTCAGGCTGCTCGGCGATAACCTTTTGTAGCGGAGCGATCGCCGCTGCAAAATTGTTTTTGTCGATGTCGCGCTGAGCTTCCTCCAGTAAATCGTTGAGCGGGTTCGCGACCTTCTGAGATTTGGATTGCACGCCAGCCTTGGGATTCGAGGAGGGCTGCGCGTTAGCCGGCGATTGGTTGCCTTGTAGGGGCGCAGCACCTGTCCCGACCTTGTCGGGATGCTGCGCTCCTTCGACGCAAAAGCCGCAAAGAAGAAGCCCAATCGCAATTGAACAGAGATGAGTGAGCTTCATGGTTCGGCCGGAGGATTCTTGGCTCCGTTGGAAATTGTAGCCGAAGGACCCGCTGATTTGGATGCGCCGTTCGTGGGACGCTTTGCCTGCCCGTTTCCGTTCAGAACGCGCGCCAAAAAGTGCCCCGTGTGCGATTGCGTATTGCGAGCCACCTGCTCAGGCGTACCCGTGGCGATGATCTTGCCGCCCTGGTCGCCCCCCTCGGGACCCAGATCGATCAGCCAGTCCGCGGATTTGATCACGTCCAGATTGTGTTCGATGACCAGCAGCGAAGCACCGCCCTCCAGTAGTTTGCGGAACGCGCTGAGGAGTTTGGCGATGTCATCGAAATGCAATCCCGTCGTCGGTTCGTCGAGAATGTAAAGGATGCCCTCATTGTCGGTGCGGCTGAGATGCGCGGCCAGCTTCAGGCGCTGCGCTTCTCCACCGGAAAGCGTTGTCGCGGACTGCCCGAGACGCAAGTAGCCCAGTCCGATTTCATTCAGGACTCTGAGTTTGGAAACAATCTTGGGAACGTTGACAAAAAAGGCCAGCGCTTCGCGAACCGTCAATTGCAAGACCTCGTGAATATTTTTGCCGTGATACCGGACTTCCAAAACCCCGCTCTTGAAGCGCGTGCCCCGGCACTCTTCGCAGACCAGTTCGACGTCCGCAAGAAACTGCATCTCCACGGTTACCGTGCCGTCTCCCTGGCAAGTTTCGCAGCGGCCTCCGGGTACGTTGAAGGAAAAATGACCGGCGGCATAACCCCGGCGTTTTGAATCAGGCGTATCGGCAAACACTTCCCGAATTGCGTCGAACGCTTTGAGATATGTGGCCGGATTCGAGCGCGGCGTGCGGCCGATCGGAGATTGATCGACGATGACCACTTCCTGGACGTTCGCATCGCCTTCCAGCCGCTCGCAGAATTCCTTGACGCTGCCGCCAACGCGCTTCGCGCCGAGCGCTTTGTACAGCACATCGTGAACGAGAGTGGACTTGCCGGAGCCGCTTTCCCCTGTGACCACCGTGAGCGTTCCGAGCGGGATCATCAAATCCAGATCCTGGAGGTTGTGCAAACTGGCGCCGTAGAGCCGGAGAAATCTGCCCGCTGGTTTGTGCCGCACGTTGGGCACGGGAATCCGCAGTTCCCCGCTGAGGTACCGGCCCGTTAGCGATTTATGCTCCTCGAGCATGGCCGCATAAGAGCCCGCGAAGAGCAGCTTGCCGCCGAGTTCGCCCGCGCCGGGACCAAGATCGATGATGCAATCCGCAGCCCTAATGGTGTCGGGATCGTGCTCCACGACCAGCACCGTGTTCCCTAGATCGCGGAGCGACTTGAGAATATCGATGAGCCGTTGCGTGTCGCGTGGATGGAGGCCGATGGAGGGTTCGTCGAGCACGTAGAGTGCGCCAACGAGATGCGAACCGAGCGACGTTGCGAGCTGAATCCGCTGGGATTCTCCGCCGGAGAGCGTGGAGGTCAAGCGGTCAAGCGTGAGGTAGTCGAGCCCGACTTCATCAAGAAACTGTAAGCGCGTGCGGATCTCTTCAAGAATTCTGTCTGCGATTTTCAGGTGTCCTTCGGAAAGTTGCAGCGAGGAAAAGAAAGTACGCCCTTCTTTGATGGTGAGCTTGCAAACCTCCGTGATGGCTTTTCCCGCCACGCGCACGGCTCGTGCCTCCGCGCGCAAACGAGTCCCGCCACATTCTGGGCACGTCGCATAACCACGAAAGCGGCTGAGGAAAACGCGGACATGCAGCTTGTATTTCTTGCGCTCCAACCAGTTGAAAAAACCCTTGATTCCTTGGTAGTCGTTTTCGGGATCGCCTTCGAGAATCAGCCGGCGCTGTTCGGCGGTGAGCTGACGCCACGGCACGTTCGTCGGAATTCCTCGGCCCCGCGCCCATTTTTTCGCGTCCTGAAAAAGTACGCGATAACGCGGCTTCGTCCACGGTTCGATGGCCCCGTCGTCCAGCGATTTGCTCTGATCGGGCACCACGAGATTCAAATCAAAATCGATCGTATTTCCGAAACCCTGGCAGCGCGGACACGCTCCGTACGGATTGTTGAAGGAGAAAAGCCGAGGCTCGGGTTCCTGATAGAGAGTGCCGTCGTTCTTGCATTCGAATCGTTCGTTGAACGTCAGCCGCTCGGCCGGATTCCCCAGGCCGTCTGCGACGAATTCGAGAATGGCTTCGCCCTGCCCTTCGCGGTAACAAATTTCGATGGAGTCAACAAGGCGCGCCCGCGACTCCGGATTGACCGCGAGCCGATCGACTAGAATGTAGACGGGTTTCGAAAAATCCACATCCAGCAGCGTTTCCGGCGAAGAAAATTCGTGGATTTTGCCCACCTGGTAGAGCCGGTTGAAACCGCGTTTCTGCAGATCGAGCAGCGCCTGACGAAGGAGTTCCGGCGGCGGAGCGGTGATGGTTTTCCTGGCGCCTCGTTTAGAAACCGCAGTACCTGCTGATGCCGCGACTCGAAACTGGTGCAAAACGTAAAACCGCCGACCCGCCGCAAGCGACAAAATCCGCGTCGCGATTTGGTCCGGATTGTCCCGCCGCACTTCCGTCCCGCACTTGATGCAAAAAGTTTGTCCGCAGCGCGCAAAAAGCAGCCGCAAATAATCGTAAATCTCCGTGGCCGTCCCCACGGTCGAACGCGGATTGCGCGTGGAATTTTTCTGTCG
>JBGQDD010000113.1:0-8639 GCA_041495665.1 Candidatus Acidiferrum sp. | reverse complement strand
TTGCTAGCTCGTGGTTGTCCCCCGTGAGCGCGCCAAAACGAACGCAGGTATGAGTGGTTTCAAATCCAAAGACAGACAAGGTAACCAAGGAGGTCGGATGAGAAGTAAGGGGTGGTCAATCTCAATCGGAGCAGTAGCATTTTCGCTTTGCCTCGCGCAGGCGGGCGCGGCGCAAACTCAATCCAGGAAAGCTCACATCCTGGTCCCCAAATCCAGCGTAATGCGCTCTGGAGATGTGGGTAAAATGGCCCATACAAATCTGCGCGTGCTGATGCCCGACGCCGGTCCATTGGCTATAGATGCGAACGTCCAACCGAATGGACTTCCCCCTCTCCTGGGACTCTTCTTCGAGACGCCGGCCTCGCTCGCCTGCGTGTACCGCTTGGTCCCGCACGGCAAGCCGGGCTGCAATCCCGACCAACTCACCCAGACAGCTACGGGAGGCTCCGGCGCCATCGCCATCGTGGACGCGTTTGACGACCCCAACGCCAAAAAGGACCTCGCCATCTTTTCCGCCATATTTGGCCTTCCGCCCGCCGATCTCACAGTGGTCTTTGCCTCCGGCACTCAGCCGGGCTTGGATCCCAGTGGAGGATGGGAATTGGAAGAGTCCCTGGACATCGAATACGCTCATGCCATGGCGCCCAGTGCGCGGATTTTCCTGGTCGAGGCAGCTACGAACAGCGGCAACGACATCGTCGATGCCATTATCCTGGCGGGCAATCTGGTCGCCGCGAATGGCGGAGGCGAAGTCACTATGAGCTTCAGCTTCGGCGAATTCTCAGACGAAACGGGCCTTGATGGGCTTTTCACGGCTCCGGGTGTCGTCTATCTCGCTTCCGCAGGGGATGGCGCTGGAGCAGAGTGGCCAGCAACTTCTCCAAACGTCGTTGCTGCCGGCGGCACCTCAATTTCCCGCGACTCTTCGACCGGCAACTTCATTCTCGAAAACACCTGGCAGGACACCGGCGGTGGCCCGAGTCTTTTCGAACCGCGCCCGCATTTCCAGGATCGCATTGCGAGGATCGTGGGTGCAGTTCGGGGCACCCCGGACCTTTCCTTTGACGCCAATCCCACCTCCGGCGTTTGGGTTGTGGACACCAATCTCTTCGAAGGTGGTCCAGGTGGATTTTTCATCGTCGGCGGCACCAGCCTTTCCTCGCCCGCACTTGCAGGCATCATCAACAACGCCGGCAAATTCCAGCCTTCAAGCCAAGATGAGAACGCCTTGATTTACAGACACTTGTTCTTTGATCGGGACGATTTTCGCGACATCGTCTTTGGCAATTGTGGAGTAAACGTCGGAGATTTCGCTGCCCCTGGGTGGGATTTCTGCAGCGGGATTGGCAGCAATATCGGACTCGGCGGCAAGTAATAGTCGCTCAGACCGTCTATCATTTCTCGCAGATAGAAAAGCCCCGCTCTTCCGGCGGGGCTTTTCTTTTGACTTCCACCGAGAGAAAGTTCCCGCGCGCTTCGGGGATGCGCGTCGTGTGCACCGTATGCCACCACGCATCGCCCTCGCCGGAATCAGTCTTACCTACGGAAATGAATTGCTTCTGATTTGGCAGCAAGGCAAACTATCGTCTGCGAAACCGGCCAGCTGCACCGACTTGCAGCACGAGCTACCGCTGAACCTTGACAAACACTGCCAGCGCGCAACTTGCAGCCGCCGAAGCGCCCGTCCAGCAACACAGCGCCGCCCTCCGCAAGGAACTTGGTTACCTGGACCTCGTTCTCGCCTCCCTCCTCCTCGTTGTCATCCCAGATTTCTTTGGTACCGCCGTAAAAGCAGGTCCCGCTCACGTCGTTCTCTGGCTCTTCGCCATTCTCCTGTTCTTCATTCCGCAAGCCTTCGTCGTCGCCCATCTGAATCGCCTGATGCCCCTCGAAGGCGGCCTTTATGAATGGACCCGCCTGGCTTTCAACGACGGCATCGGCTTCCTGGTGGCCTGGAATCTCTGGCTCTACGTGGTCCTCTATGTCGCCTCCGTGGGCTTGGTCACGGTCAACTACCTCGCCTACGCCTTCGGACCCGCCGCCGCGAGCGTGGCCGCAAATCGCTGGATCGTTCTTGTTGCGTCCGTCTTCATGATTGGCCTGTTGATGTTCGTCGCCAGGCTCGGCTTGCGTGTCGGGAAGTGGGTCACGAATGCAGGCAGCTTCCTCACTGTCGTCATCATTGCTCTTCTTGCGTTAATGCCTTTTCTTCATGTGTGGCGCGGCTATCACCCGTTGCGCCTCGTCGCGCCTCCGCTCACGTTTTTCAGCCTCAGCGTTTTCAGCAAAATGACTTTCGGTGCGCTCTGCGGATTCGAATACGCCGCCATCTTTGCTGGTGAATCCCGCAATCCTGCGCGACACCTAGAACGCGCCATCTTCATCACCGCTCCGCTGATCGCGCTCCTCTACATCTTCGGTACCAGCGCCATCCTCGCTTATGTATCCCCCGATTCCGTCGATGTCATCGGCCCGATTCCCCAAGCACTCAGCCGTGGTTTCGCCGGGCTTGGTTTTGCAAGGATCATCGTTCCGCTGGCGATCCTACTTCTTTTGACAAACTACCTCTCTACCTTCTGCCTCAACTTCACCGCTAACTCGCGCCTCCCCATGGTCGCGGGATGGGACCACCTCTTGCCCGAGTGGTTCACGCGTCTCCACGCCAAATACAAGACGCCCGTCAATTCCATCATTTTTCTCGGCGGAATCACCATCGCGACCAGCGTCGCCGTTCTCGCCGGTGTTGGCGATCAGGAAGCCTTCGCACTCCTCCAAATCTGGGGTTTCACGTTTTATGGCCTCGCCTACTTGGCCCTCTTCGCCATCCCCTTGCTCGCGCGCAAAGAGCGCGGCATCCGTCCCGGATGGTGGCTGCGCTTCGCCGCGGCTTCCGGATTCCTCGTTACCCTTCTTTTCGTTCTTCTCTCGATCTTTCCCATCATTTCCGTGAAGAGCGAGTCCGCCTACGCCATTAAGACCGCCGCGGTTCTCATCATCGCCAATGCGCTTGGACTTCTGCTCTATCGCCTGAGTTCGCGCAGGGGACTTCGTTCGGCGGGCGAATAGCGGCCGCGCGCGACGGCTTTGTTCTGGAGCGAAACATACTTCTGCAAGAGAAAAGATGGCGGCATGTTGCTGGTCGCAGCCTCCATTTTGATTGGCAAGAAACGTCTACAGCAAACTCAATTGTCTGTTTTCGAGTTCGAGAAGCTTCCTCTTCGTCGAGAGCCCGCCACCAAATCCCGTGAGGCTCCCATCGCTGCCGATGACGCGATGGCATGGCACGATGATGGGAATGGGATTGCTGCCGTTCGCCAGCCCCACCGCTCGCACCGCTTTGGGATTGCCGATCCGCTCAGCGAGTTGCGCGTACGAAATCGTTTCTCCATAGGGAATTTCACGAAGGGCATTCCACACGCTAAGTTGGAAGTCCGTTCCTTCCATCCCCAGAGGCAGATCGAATACTTTCAATTCTCCGCGGAAGTAAGCCTGCAATTGGCGGATGACTTCAGCAAATGCGGCCCGATTCTGCTTCCATTCCGGCCGCGGAGTCGCTGAACGCTTGCTGCTTTCGAAACTCACTCGCCGCAGAGCCTTCGCATCGCCCGCCAGAAGCAGCGGCCCGACAGGACTTTCGAATCTCGTGTAATAGACCGCGCCCATCTTTTCCGCCCTTCGCTAACTCCGGCCTCCGCGCCCCTCTTAATCATCATTCATTGCTTCGCCGCTTCATTGCCAACCGCTTCCACAGCGTACGGACTCCCCGCGCGATACCGCTTCTCAAACTCTTCGCGCGTGCACATCGTGCGCATGTCGGAAATGCGATCCACCGCCAGAATCCCATCCAAATGATCGATTTCGTGCTGCAGAAGTTCCGAGAGGCTTCGTTCCTCTCCCGCGTGAACTGCGCGCTGCTCACCGCTCAAATCTTGATATCGCACGGTGATGTCCCGGTGACGCTCCACTTGCATGAAGATCGACAAGAAACTCAGGCAGGCATCCCACACCACTATTTTTTCTTTGCTTCGTTCGGTAATCACGGGATTTACGAGCGGCCACGGCTCTTCCCCGGGCAATCTCAGAAAAATCACGCGCACGCCAGCGCCAATCTGCGGCGCCGCAATCGCGCGTCCATATCCCGTCGTCTTTCGCCAATACGCAAGGGTATCGGACAGATCCTCGACCAGCGCGCGAATTTCCGTCGCCGCGGGATCGTCCACTTTCTTCGCGACCTCGCGCAATCCAGGATCACCCAATTGCAATACCGTCCGTATCGCCATCTCCGTCCTTCTCTCTCTGCGTTGAACGCATTGCTTTTTTCTCTCTTCCCTCTTCTCTGCGTCCTCTGTGATCACTGGGCACTCTGCGTAAAAGTCTCTTACGGTTTCTCCCATCTCCCCGATTCCCCCGCCCGGAACACCGCCTCGATCACCGCCATGTTCGCGATCGCATCTTCGAGCGGCACCGCAACCTCGCTTCCCTCCCGAATCGCCCGCGAAAACGCATCCCCCTGCACCGTATACTGATCGCAAATCGGAATCGTTTCCACCCGAATTCCGCCGCCGAATACATCGCGTCCATCATCGATGAAAATTCTGCACGCACGATCCAGCGGCGCGTTAAACGGTATCTCGATCTCGATCCGCCCCTTCGTTCCCAAAAAGTGCATCCGCTGGTAGGCCACCAACTGCGTGCTGCACGTGAACGCCGCTTGCCCCGATGGAAATTCCAGAATCGCCGATGCCAATCGGTCCGTCTTGAAATCCGGATCTCTTTCGATCAGTCCCGCCACGCGCGCCGGCTCTTCTCCAAAAATAAACCGCGACGTCGTAATCGGGTAGCACCCGATATCCATCATCCCGCCTCCGCCCCATTCCGCGTTATTCCGCACGTTCTCTGGATCACGGTTGAAGTAGCTGAACGCTCCCACGATCGCGCGCAACTCTCCAATCACCCCTTTGCGAATCAGTTCACGGGTCCTCAGCCATTGCGGGTGGGTCTTCACCATGAATGCCTCGCCGATCTTTACCCCGCAGCGCTCGCGTACTGCCAGCAGCGTTCTCGCCTCCGCCACCGTCAGGCTCAGCGGCTTTTCGCACAACACATGCTTCCCCGCCTCCGCCGCTTTGATAGACCACGGTACGTGCAAGTGATTCGGCAATGGGTTGTAGACCGCCTCAATCTCCTTGTCAGCCAAAAGCTCTTCATACGACCCATACGCCTTCGGTATTCCCAGCGTCCTCGCGGCGTCCTCCGCCCTATTCAAATCCCGCGACGCAATCGCCGCGATCTCACTCCACTCTCCCTTCTGCATCGCCGGTATCACCTTATTCGTCGCAATCGACGCCGCGCCCAGCACTCCCCACTTCACCTTGTCCTGTTTCACGATTCTCCCCCTCCGTCCACTGCCCCCTTCTATCATGCCTCTCTGCCCCGTCCAACTCTTCCTCCCGCAACTGAGTCACTCGGATTCTGGGCAACCACATCCGTTCAAGCGTGTGCACGCGCCATCCTGGCTGCCATCAGCTCGCCTGCCTCAACACCCCAGCGTTGAGGTGAGAGGGGCGATGTGTCTGCCTCTCGTTGCCTTGCGTTATGCCCGGCCTGGTTCTCGGCGCGTCAAAAGTATTACTTTCTCTGTTTACTCGGTTTGGAATAGAATTACCCGCGCGGAGTGCTGACCGTCCGCTGAAAAGAACCCGTGCCGGCCCTACCTATCCCAGCCCGCGTCCTCTCACGGAATCACTGGGTTGCGGAGAATTTATGCGGAGCCACAAAGGATTCTCTCTCATCGAGCTGCTCCTCGTCGTCGCCGTGATCCTGATCATTGCGGCGATTGCCATACCCAATTTTCTCAGGTCCCGCCTCCGCGCCAATGAGGCTTCCGCGGTGGCCTCCCTCCGCGTCATCAACACCGCGGCGGTCACCTATTCCATTACCTATCCCAACATGGGTTACCCGGCGCAGTTGGCTACTCTTGGTGGCGCGAATCCTTGCGCGGCCTCTTCCACGCAGTCCTGTTTGATCGATGACATCCTTGCCCAAGGCAACAAGGCCGGCTACTCCTTCGTGTGGACGGGTGACGGCCTCGTTCCTTCGTTCAACTTCCTCATCACGAGTGCGCCCCAGGCCATCGGCTCATCGGGTGAACGGATGTTTTGTACCGATCAGACCGGCGTGATCCATTACGACCCCACCGGCTCCGGTTGCACCATTGCCAGCCTCGTCCTCCAGTAACTTTCCCCCATCCTGCTCGCTCATTGGGTCTTCGTCCCGCCCTTCATGCCCTTGACCTCTTACTAAGCCAGATGCTATATCCGGCCTGCAATACCATTCGGCATGAGTAACTCTGGGCGGCGCGGTTTCATCCCAGGACGTTGATACGGAGGCGGCTATGAGGCTCTTAACTGCGATCCTGATCGTGTGCGCCTCGTTGGCCGTGGTGTTTCACAGAGCGAGTGCCTCCCTGCGTGCCACTTCAATTTCGCGGCCGGAATCTCCTTCCCCTCCGCCTCCGCCCGTCGCCGTTTGCAACAATAGCGCCCTCACTCAGCTTTGGGCGCATGTCTACAATCCGCAGAGACTGCTAGTTCGCCATGCTTGTGTGCGCGCCACGGGAACGATCGTTCTGCTCCGGCCCGAGAAGGACGGCGACATTCACATTCAGGTGAAGATGGATCCCCGGTATCAGAATCTAGTCGCCCCGGGAAACAGCAGACAAGGCGGCAACCTCGTCGTCGAGCCGATTTGCACCCACAAGGTGACCCAGCCTGATGCCGTCGCCTCGTGCGCCGGGTTCACTTTTCCTGTTTCCGTGTTCCCCGTCGGGACCCATGTGGGAATCCGAGGCCCGCTCGTCTTTGACCGCCATCATGGGTGGTCGGAAATCCATCCTGTCGAAAAAATGGTACGCCTTCCATAGAGCTGAAAACGCAGGTGCCCACCCGCCAAGAGTATGCACATCTCCGGTTCGCGGGCTCATTCCCTACTTGGCCGCGGTTAGTTTTGCCGTAGCAACGGCTTTCTGGAAGACCTCGGTATTTTTCTTGTAGTTGTCTGCGGTGCCCCGCAGTGTAAAGAGATACAGTGTCTGCCCATCTGACGCGGCGTACACGTCGCTCGTCTGCGGTGTGTTTCCTTTGGCTGGCTTCCCGGTTCCAAGAATTCGGATTCCTTTGCAGCCTGCAACCGCGATGGGCTCGGAATGCGGAGCTTCCAGGATGGTTGCTCCCCTGCCGAACATGGGATCATCGGTGACCAGCTTGAACACGTTCTTCTCCGCTTTCTCTGGGAACCCGGCGCAGGACATCCCATTTTTGGCGGGTGGGGCAGGCATTTGAATTGGGTGGCGCACCCTTTGGAGTTTCGTTTTTCAGAGGGTGCGGCTTTTGACTTTATTTTTTCCTTATTCGTCACGCGTGCTCAGCGCGCTTGGTTCCTGATCTCCTGAATTCCACCCATCGACGCCTCAACCCCTGCCTTTTCAACGCCTTCCCGCTCCATTCGAATGATGCTCAATAAATACATTGACACACAGCCTACTTTATGCTATTCTTTCCTGTGTTTGCCAAGCTCCAGCACCGACTAGACCCCTCTCCACCGCTTCCCTGCTCCGAGTCCATATCGACCACCTTAATCCAAACCGTTTACCCTCAAACACTTACAGACTCACCTACACAACGGCATCACCACAACTCTTTTGGAATCAATACATTCCGCACACTTTTCACCGCGACGGGGGGTGTACCCCCTCTTGCTGCATCCTCACCTTCCCTCCGTTGCCATGCCTCAAATTCCCGTCAAATATCCCCAATCCCCTCAATCACTTACAAAATGCAAATTTCACAACTCCTTTCTTTTGATATTCATGCAAATTGGTGGGGGGGGTATACCCCCCGCATCTCTCGCTTCAAGGCCCGACGTTCGGACGTTTCGACATTCAGACGTTTCGACGCTTGTTCCGGGCCTCTCCATTTGCCTCCCGCTCCAGGAGTGCTAGAATCCGAATGGAAACCTCATGACACCTAGAACCCTCTATCAGAAAATCTGGGACTCCCACGTCGTTCGCGAAGATCCCGGCCAGCCCTCGATTATCTATATCGACCGCCACCTCATCCACGAAGGCACCTCGCCCCAGGCTTTCGCCGGTCTCCGCGCCGAAGGCCGCAAGGTCCGCCGCCCCGATCTCACTTTCGCGGTGATGGATCATTCCGTCTCCACCACCGACCGCACGCTGCCCATCCTTGATAACGACGCCAAGCTCCAGTTCGATGCGCTTGAGAAAAACTGCCGCGAATCCGGCGTGCGCCTCTTCGACATGAACAGCAAGAACCAGGGCATCGTGCACATCATCGGACCGGAGCTGGGCATCACGCAGCCCGGCCAGACCCTCGTCTGCGGCGACAGCCACACCTCCACCCACGGCGCTTTTGGCACGCTGGCTTTCGGCATCGGTACCAGCGAAGTCGAACATGTCCTTGCAACACAATGCCTAGTTCAGTCGCGCTCCAAGACGCTCCACATCCTCGTCCACGGCAAGCGCCCCAGTGGCGTCACCGCCAAGGACCTCATTCTCGCCATCATCGGAAAAACGGGCATCGCCGGCGGCATCGGCCACGTCGCCGAATACGGCGGCGAAG
>JBGQDD010000112.1:0-8656 GCA_041495665.1 Candidatus Acidiferrum sp. | reverse complement strand
GAACGAAAAAAGATTCCTCAACGGCATTGAAGGCAAGCCCGATGCGGCGCGCATGAAGAGTTTTAAGGAGGCCATCCAGCAAGCCCGAAAACTCGCTCGCCGGCGCCTGGAGAAAGACCCACGCGACGCGGAAGGGCTCTTCGCTCTCGCCATGTCGGCCGGAATGGAATCGGATGCCGATATGATTCTGAAGAAGGAGCATATCGAGGCCTTGAAGCGGCTCAAGGAAGCCAACGAACATGCCAAGCTCTTGCTGGCGGAGCAGCCCGACGCAATGGATGCGTACGTCGCGCTGGGAGCGGCCAATTACATTATCGGAAGCCTCTCCGGCGGCGCGCGCTTCATGCTCTGGTTCGGCGGAATTCACGGCGACAAGAAACTCGGCATGGAACAGCTTGGAAACACCGTTGAAAAGGGACGGTACCTGCAACCGTATGCCAAGATTTTGCTGGCTTTGGCGGCCCGCAGAGAAAAACAAAACCCTTTGGCGCAGAAACTCTTGCGCGAGTTGAGCGAGGAATTTCCGGAAAGTCCGCTGTACGCCGCCGAGTATGCCAAAGCGATGGGACGGCCCATT
This sequence comes from Candidatus Acidiferrum sp., assembly GCA_041495665.1. GTDB lineage: Bacteria > Acidobacteriota > Terriglobia > Acidiferrales > UBA7541 > Acidiferrum. Next base: position 8,079 of record JBGQDD010000112.1, on the reverse strand, counting down.
CCCGCGCAGATGCATCCCTAAGCTTGTTTGTATTCCTTCCGCTCGCAGCCGGGCGTCTTTTGAAAAAATCATCCGCATTCTCTCGGATGGATTAGAATCGCGCTGCGCGATTGACGCGCGCAGTCATCTGCACGAGGCGGTGAAACGTGTTCCAAAAGGACTTATTGAAGGGCCGGGCGGTTTTTCTTACCGGCGGGGGGACGGGGCTCGGCAGATCGATGGCGTTGCGGTTTGCGGAATTGGGCGCGCGGATCTTCCTCGTCGGCCGGCGCGAAGAGCCGCTCCGAGAAACGTGCGCCGAGATCCACCGGGCGGGCGGTGCAGCCGCGTACACGACTTGCGACGTCCGCGACTATGGCACCGTCGAAGCCGCGGCAGCAAAAGCTGAGGAACAATTCGGCGAAATCAACACCCTGGTCAACAACGCCGCTGGAAATTTCATGGCGCGCACCGAAAGACTGAGTCCCAATGCTTTCAACGCCGTCGTCGGCATCGTATTGAACGGATCATTTAACTGCACGCAGGTTTTTGGCAAGCGCTGGATTTCCCAAAAACTCGGCGGCAACGTGCTGAATATCGTGACCACCTACGCGGCCGCCAACTGCGGCTCGGGGTTTGTGGTTCCGTCGGCTTGCGCGAAAGCGGGCGTTTTGGCGATGACCACCTCGTTGGCGGTGGAATGGGCGAAGTATCACATCCGGCTGAACGCCATCGCGCCGGGGCCATTCCCGACGGAAGGTGCGTGGTCACGACTGATGCCTTCGAAACCATTCGAAGAGCACGCCAAGGACAAGCATCCCATGAAGCGCTTCGGGCGGCACGAGGAGCTGGCCAATCTCGCCGCATTTCTTATCAGCGACATGGCGGAGTACATCAACGGCGAATGCGTGGTGATTGACGGTGCGCAATGGCTGCGCGGTGCCGGCGAGTTCAACGATCTGCTCTTGCTGCCGGAAGCAGCCTGGGAAGCCATGGAAGCCGCGCGTCACAAAAAATCTTAGAGCGGCTTACTGAGGCAGCGCGCGTTTCCGCAGTTCAACCCGAAGTTTGATGTCTCCGATGGACTGCCCATTCGATTCCGCATGAACGCTGATTTCCTGCGGTTCTGGTTTTTTCCCGCCATTCTCCACGAAGGCCGGCAGGTTCAGTTCGATACGAGCGGCCGCCACTTGCTTCGCCGCCACCGTAAACTTTCCGGTGCCGCTTTGCGTGGTCCACCCCGCGGGCAGCAGGGCAGAGAGCGTGATCTCTTGAGTTTTTGCGGTTCGATTGCGGACCCACAACGGAATCACCAACGTACCGGGAGCCTGCAAGGCGATCTCCGGCGGCTCGGGATGCGGGAGATTGGTGAGCCCATGAGCGCGCCGAAACTCAGCATAGAAACTGTACGGGCCGCCGAGCTCCACCGATAACTCCGGCCGCGCAGGCTCAGGAGAAACATCGGGTCGGGCAAAGGGAATCGCACCGGGCGTGACGCCCTCGAAAACATCTCCGGTTACGCTGCCGCCGACCAGAGATTTGCCGAGCACGAAATGCAATGCATCCGTCCAGAAGCCGTCGTCAGTTGCCATCTTTTCGATTTGCGCCTCGTCCATTTGCGCCAGCTTATCGAGAAAAGACTTGGCTTGCGTTTGGTGGGCGCGGAACGAATCGAGCGCCATGCGCCAATACGGCTGCTTGCTCGATTTGGAAATTTCCTTCACGGAGTAGTCCGGGCCTTTCCCGCGAAAAATATCTTCGCGGTCCGCATCCGGAAAGTAATAGATCTTTTTTGGCTGCCACGGCCGCAGGTTCTCAAGAAAGGGTTCGAGGCGTTTGGTCGGACCGGCTAGCTGCTCGGGGAACGAGGCGGGATCGCCCGCTAGATCGAATGCTTCCGTCGCCAACAGCCCGGAGGCTTGATGGTCCCCGTGGTCCTCGCCAATAAATGTTCCCGGCAAGAAAGTGAGGATGACTTCCGGGCGAGTCAGGCGCACGAGGCGCACAAGTTGTTCGAGCGAAACGCCGTGATCCCAGTTCGCCAGCGACTGCAATACATTTTGCGATGCCGTATCCTTACCGCCGAGAAACCACACGTTGCTAATGCCCAGCGTTGTGAGAGCGTTGCGCGCTTCGATCTCGCGGATCGCGCCGAGCGCCCCCGCTTGCTCCGCTCCCGCTTCATTCGCACCACTGCTGCCGCGCGTGCCAAAGACGGCCGCCACGCGCTTGTGTTCGTCCAGCGCCCGCGCAAGATACGGCGTTGCCGCGCCTTCGTCATCGGGATGCGCAACGACGAGGAGAAGATCCACTTTGTAGCGCTCGTCCGGCAGCGGAAGCGCCTTCGGCTCCTGCGCCGCCAGCTTTGGCAACGGCATGGCTAGAAAAACGATGATCAACATCCTCGCGAGTCGGGGCATGTAGATTCCTCAAATCGATGATATCAATGATCGACAGTGACTTGCGCCTGCCCTGCACCGTCTACTTGATCTCTGATGGATGATGCGTCATGGCCCTATGCTGAGTCCCCCGGTAGTCCCGCTAGCCAAGCCGACGCGCCGCAGTAAATCTTGGAAACGCGGGTCGCTGCGCAGGGGGTCGTAGCCGGGCTCCACCTTAAGGGTGGTCAGAGCACTAGAATGCTGCGTGTATGCCTTTTCCAGCCAGGCCAAGGCCTGCTCCTTGTCGCCCGCGGCGAGATAGGCCCAGGCAATCACTGCCGGGTCAATCTGCTGACTCCGGTTCAACTGTTCCAATTTCTCCAGCGCACGCCGGGCTTGCGCCTGCTGGCCGGAGCGGCCATGGACGTAGGCCAGCGCCAACCAGTACCAGGGCCCATCACCGGCAGCGCGGCGCCTCTGTTCGATGTCAGCCAAGGCATCCGCGAACAATCCCTTTTCTACATAAGCATTGATCACCATGCCGGTTCGCGAGAAGTTCGGTTCCATGGCGAGCACAGAGCGAAACTTTTCTATTGCGCGGTCATACTGCCGCGAGGAGTACAGAATTACGCCGTTGTCGGCCGCAATGATCATAGAAAGTGGATCAAGCTGTCGCGCTCGCTCGCTCTCGCGGAATGCTTCATCAAAACGGCCCAGCCAGGTCAAATGCTCGGCATACCAGTGGTGGGCTGTGGCGTAGTTAGGGTTCAACTCGATGGCCCGCCGGTATTCTTTCTCCGCTGTTTGCCAATCCCAATCGTAACTCTGCACAATCAAAGCCAACGCCGTGTGGGCTTCCGGCAGGCTCTCGTCAATCTCGAGGGCCCGCAACGCTGCGGCGCGCGCTTTCAGCATGAACTCGGCTTGCGGAGCGAGAGTGTAACCGCCCAGCAGGGCGTAGGAATCCGCCAGGCCGGCATAGGCTCGGGCGTATTCGGGATCTTTGGCGATAGCCTGCTGAAAACACTCGATCGCCTGCTCGAATCCCTGAGGGGTTCTCTTGTTCCAGAAGTATTGACCCCTGAGATAGAGATCGTGAGCCTCCGACGTCTTGGGAGGGAGTGAAGCCTGATGGGCGATGTCGATCCGCTTATGCTCGCCGAGGGTGAGTTGAATTTCGTCGGCAATTTCTTGTGCGATCTCGCCCTGGAGAGCCAACAGACTGCTTAGTTCGCGGTCGTACTGCCGCGCCCATAGGCGGGTCTGGTCTTTCATTTGAATCAGCTGGGCTGAGATTCGCACTTTGTCCCCATCGCGCCGGACGCTGCCCTCCATCACGTACTGGACTCCTAGTTCACGACCGATCTGGTCCAATTGCTCCTGGCTGTGCTTGTAATGCATGACAGAGGTGCGCGCGATCACGCCGAGGCGCTCTGGATCGAGGCGTCCGAGTTGCGCGATCATTTCCTCGGTCAGGCCGTCGCTGAAGTACTCCTGCCCGGCGTCTCCGGTGAGATTGTCGAAGGGCAGAACCGCCAGCATCAATCTTCCGCTCGTCCGTTGAGTTCGCGGCCAGAAATGGGACCACTGGAAGTACGCACCCACGGCTCCAAGCAAGGCGATGGCAATCCCAAGAAGGATCGGCCATCGGCGGTGGGACGACTCTTCCACCTCGGGCAGAACGCCGCTGCGGTCGGCGGCAATTGGGACGTCCGCCGCGGCAGGTCCCTTCTCTGAGACTTCCTGCACCGGCGCTATAAACCGGTAGCCCACTCGCGGAAGCGTTTCGATGTAGCGTGAATTTTCCGGTGTGTCATTCAGTGCCGCGCGTAGCTTTTTGATCGCAGTGTTCAGGCTGTGCTCAAAATCCACGAAAGTGTCGGAAGCCCACAGCCTCCCCTGCATTTCCTCGCGGGTAATCACTTCCCCGGGCCTCTCCAGAAGCATGGCCAAAATGGCAAGCGGTTGACCGGCAACCCGCACGCGGATGCCGTGCTTTCGCAGTTGCTGCGCCGATAAATTGACCTCGAAGACGCCAAACCTCAGGATCGGGGGTGGGGACTTTTGCGGCACTTCAGCTCCCTGGGAACGGTTGCCATTCTAGGTGCGGGATGCACCCCGGTCACCAAACAGACTAACTATATTTTTATCATAAACTTGGCTGGTCATCAACGTTTCACGTTACGGGCATTGCTTGCGGGTCACTACTAATCATAGTCTCGGCTTACATTCGCTCCTCCCGAGTCTCCAAGGGGCGGCGATCTCCCGTACGCAGACTCACTGTGCTCTTGAAAGGTTCGAACGAATGCAAAACAAGACTGACTTTTCTATTCCAACTGTAGGGAAGACGAGGATTGCAGCAAGCTCGAGAGATGCTGGACGTTTCTCCCGGCATCTCCGGTTTGCTTCGCTGGCTGCTCTCATTCTCTTGACGGCAACCGCTCTGGTCGTCGCCAGAAGTTCAAACCAATTCGTCCCCCGTTTTCAGGAGTTCTCTGACGCCGATGGACGTTTTGCCAACTTCAACCCCGGCGGCCCGACCGATACGGAGAACAACGCCTTTTTCCAGGACCTGGGAACGAACGGACGACGATGCGTCACTTGTCATCAAGCCAGCGACGCCTGGTCTGTTGTTCCGTCGCATATTCAGTCACGTTTCAACGCCACCCACGGTACCGATCCCATCTTCCGCACGAATGACGGCTCCGGTTGCCCTACACAGGATGTCTCTACGGAACACGCGCGCCGTCAGGCTTACAGCTTGTTGTTGAGCAAAGGCCTCATCCGCATCGAGCAACAAGTTCCCGCCAATGCCGAGTTCACCGTGCTCCACAGCGAAAATCCTTACGGCTGCGACAGCACGTCGGCGATCTCTGCTTATCGCCGTCCGCTGCCAGCCACCAACATACCGTTCCTGAGTACCATCATGTGGGACGGTCGCGAAACGTTTAAAGACAGCAGCGGCAATTTCCAGACGATCACCTTCGACCTCGCGCACCAGGCCGTCGATGCCACCACCGGCCACGCGCAGGGGCAGCCCCCGACAGTTGAGCAGGTGCAACAAATCATCGACTTCGAGACCAATATCTTCACGGCGCAAACCCACGATCGCCGCGCTGGCGATTTAGACGAAGCCGGTGCGAAGGGCGGCCCTCACCATCTCTCCAAGCAAGAGTTCTTCATCGGCATCAATGACCCTCTCGGCTTGAATCCGACCGGTGCCGCATTCTCCTCCAAGATCTTCGACATCTACGGGAAATGGGGACACATCGAGGATCGCGACGATGACGAACACACCTCTGCGCGCAGGGCCGTAGCTCGCGGCGAGCATCTGTTTAACACCCTGCCCATCCCCATCACGGGCGTCGCCGGCCTCAATGACGCTTTGCATGTGGACACCATCAACGGCTTCTGCGGCACTTGCCACGACTCGCCAAACGTTGGCGATCACTCGGTCCCGGCGCCGCTCGATATTGGCCTCGCTGACGCTTCGCGCCGCACGCCGGACCTTCCGCTCATCACCGTTATTTGCAATTCGACTGGTATCGTCACCCAAGTCAGCGACATCGGGCGGGCCATGGTCACTGGCAAGTGCGCGGACATCGGCAAGTTCAAGGGCCCGATTCTTCGCGGTCTGGCCGGACGCGCGCCTTATTTCCACAATGGATCGGCAGCAACATTGTTGGATGCCGTCAATTTCTACGACACGCGTTTCCTTCTTCACCTGTCGCAGCAGGACAAGGATGACTTGGTCGCCTTCCTGAAGACACTGTAGCGGGTTCGGGAATAGCGGCAGAACGCGCGCCAACCGGGGCTCTCCCAAGTCTCGGTTGGCGCGTCTATAGTAGGAGCGTGCACAAACTGCTTCTCTATTTTGTCGCCCTCTTGGCTCTTGCCGTTCCTCTCTCCGCGCAGCAGGCTGCCGCAACTGGCGAGAATCCCCGGGTCTTCTCCATCGGGACGATTGTTCCGAAAGTAGTTACCCTAGCAAAGCCAGACCAAAGTTACGCGTTGTATCTCCCAACTTCCTACTCGGCCAAGAAACGCTTCCCCATCATTTACGCGTTCGATCCGGGCGCTCGCGGCAGCCACGCTGTCGAACTTATCAAAGATGGAGCGGAACGCTATGGCTACATCGTGGTGGGCTCAAACAATTCCCGTAATGGCTCCTGGAAGATCGAGGCCGAAGCAGCGGAGGCTATGCTGCAGGACACGCAGGAGCGGCTGGCGATTGATCCTCGCCGCATCTATTTCGCGGGATTCTCTGGAGGCGCGCGTGTGGCCGCGCGCCTGGCGCAACTCTGCAAATGCGCCGCGGGCGTGCTCTTAAATGGCGCGGGATTCCAGCCGGAAGCTTTCACTTCACACGACGCGCCCTTTGCGGTCTTCGCCGGCATCGGTACGTACGATTTCAACTACGGTGAAATCGTTCGAATGGACGACGAATTGGAAAAACTCGGCTACGCACATTTTATGCGTCGATTTGACGGCCCACATCAATGGGTTCCGTCTGATGTGATGGCAGAAGCACTGGCGTGGTTTCGCCTCCAAGCGATGAAGAGCGGCCTGGAAAGCCGGGATGGCGCCTGGATCGCTGCAACTTTCGCGCACCTTTTTGAACGCGCGCGCGCGCTCGAACAGTCCGGCGACCTCTACGCCTCTTGGAAAGAATACCGGCAAGTTGCGGAAACCTTTGCCGGCCTGACCGATAACACCGCGCTGCGCACCCGGACCGAAGCCCTGGGGAAAGACAAAGCCGTTCGGGAAGGGACTAAACGCGAAAAGCAGGAGTTCGAGGAACAAGATCAATTGACCCGCGAGATTTCCTCGGGACTCTCCGGGTTGCGGGAAATCCAGCCGAATCGCGCGGATGTCCGCACGGACATGGCGCAGAAAGTCGTTGATTTGCGCGGCCGCGCGGAGCGCGAGAAACGCCAGGAAAAACTCCGCACTCTGAAAAGGGCCCTTGCAGGTGTGCTGGTCCAGACGATGGAAATGGGGCTGGATCGTCTGGAGCAAAAAGATCCGGCGCGCGCGCGGGACTATTTTGAGCTGGCCTGCGATGCCGATCCGGACTCCGTGTGGCCGCTGAACAATTTGGCGGTAGCCAAAGCGTTAGATGGAGACCGCAAGGGCGCGCTGGAGGCGCTGCGCCGTGCGAGATCGAAGACCAAAGATCCGGGCCAATTCGTGGAATGGCTGAAGCAAGAGCCTGCGTTCACGAAACTCCACGGCACAGCAGAATTCAGCGCCATCCTCGAAGCGCCGACGCAACCTTGACAATTCCGCCGCCGTTCCACGGGGAACAATCGCTGGGGTCCTGCAGCTGCAGCACGTGCGAAGAAGATGTGGAAAAACTTGTTTCGCGGATTTTCCATCAAGCCGACCTGGCCATCGATTGTTAGCCCGTTATACGACATTCAATCGAACATGATATCGCTATACAATTTATTATCGACCTTAGATTAGTATTACAATGCTCAATCGATATTCTATTTGACATACGCGAACTTGATCGATACAATGAGCGTAGGACAAATTCATGGAAACCGTCAAAGTTTCTCCCAAGTTCCAAGTGGTCATTCCCAAGCGCGTGCGCGAGGAACTTCAACTGAAGCCCGGCCAAGAACTAAACGTTTACATCCTGGACGGAACGATTCGCTTCAGCAAGCCGCGCTCGATCCTGGAGTTGCGTGGAATGTGCAAAGGCATGAAATGG
>JBGQDD010000111.1:0-8740 GCA_041495665.1 Candidatus Acidiferrum sp. | reverse complement strand
CGCACAACCACGTCTTCACCATTCGTGATCCCGCCTTCCACTCCCCCCGCGCGGTTCGTCGTGCGCCGGAAGCGTCGCTTCGATTTTTCGTAGAAAATCTCATCCTGCACTTCGCTTCCGAAAGAGCCTGCCCCTGCCACGCCTCCGCCGATCTCCACCGCTTTGACCGCTTGCACGCTCATCAGCGCCTGCGCCAGCCGCCCATCCAGCTTTTCGTCCCACTGCGCGTGGCTGCCCAGCCCCACAGGGACATTGTGCGCCACAATTTCAAAAATCCCGCCCACCGTGTCGCCCGCTTTCAGGACCGCGTCCACCTCCGCCTTCATTTTTTCCTGCACGGCAGCGTCGATACACCGCAAAGGCGAATCCAGATCCTCGCTCACCGCGTGAATCTTCTTCCACGTGGCCGGTTTTTCCAGTCGCACGTGCCCCACCTGAATCGTGTGACTGGCGACCTCCGTGCCGAATTCCTGCAAGAGCAGTTTTGCAAATGCGCCGGCCGCCACGCGCGCCGCGGTTTCGCGCGCGGATGCTCGCTCCAGGATGTACCGCGCATCGTGGTAGTTGAACTTCTGGGATCCCGCAAGATCCGCATGCCCCGGCCGCGGTGCGACGAGCTTTCGTCCTCCAGGATCGTCTTCCCCCGCTTCCACCGGCAGGATTTTCTCCCAGTTTGCCCAATCGCGATTCTCGATCCGCAACGCAATCGGCGCCCCGATGGTCTTCCCGTGGCGCACTCCCGCAAAAATCTCCGCAGTATCCTTTTCGATCTTCTGACGTCCGCCGCGTCCATAGCCAAGCTGCCGGCGGCGCAGTTCATGATTGATGAACTTTACGTCAACGGGCATCTGTGCGGGCAGTCCGGAGATAAACGCCAGCAGCGCTTGTCCATGCGATTCACCCGCGGTGTAAAAGCGAAGCATCCCCGTTCATTCCTCGCACGAACTCACGCACAATCGCTTCAAAACAACTGCAAAACAAACAGTGTAGCCGCCGCCGCGGCCTGCGTCCAGCGCAGCGCCGGAGGCGCGCCACCTCGACAGGGCGGCAGCAACCTCGTTAATTGTTTCGCTTGGATAACATTTCAGACATCAGGATGATGCACCCGGGCAGCGTATACTGTCGATGCTGACTGCCTGGAGAAAAACGGCACATGAAGAGACTGCGGATCGTTGTTTCACTTCCCAACGACAACGCGTACCAACATGAGCAGGGAGCAGTGGCGAAGTCAGCCGGAAAACTCATGGGGCTCGATGTGCAAGTCATCCACGCCGAGGATGACTCCATAACGCAAAGCCAGCAGTTACTGAAGATCATCCAAGCCCCCCAAGAAGCCCGGCCCAGCGCATTCTTAGTTGAACCCGTGACCGCGACGGGGCTGCGCCGCGTCGCCGAAGTGGCGGTTGCGGAGGGGATTGCCTGGGTGATCAGTAATAGCGACGTGGATTATCTTAAGCAGCTTCGCAAGAGCCCCCGGGTGCCCGTATTCGCCGTGACCCAGGGACAATTCGAAATTGGCCGGCTGCAAGGCAAGCAGTTTGCCGCACTCTTGCCTCAGGGGGGATCTGTCTTATACATCGAGGGGCCGAGCATGAGTTTCGTTGCTGTCCAGCGACGCGAGGGCATGGAAAGTACCAAGCCGCGGAATGTACAGTTAACATCGCTCCGGAGTAAATGGAGCGAGGAGAGCGCTTGCCAAAGTGCAGGCGCCTGGCTGCGGCTGGCGACTTCTCGCGCAGAAAAGTTTGACTTGGTGGCGGGCCAAACTCATGAACTTGCGTTAGGGGCCAGAAAGGCATTTCAAAATCTCGACAATCAAGAGCAACAGAAAAGATGGCTGGGAGTGCCATTCATCGGCATTGGTATTTTAAGCCAAGTGAAACCTTTAGTGGACGGGCACATTCTGGCCGCCGCCGTGGTTACATCCGTCACGATGGAAATTGCTCTCAGGATATTGGTTCGCGCCATCGAGACGCAAGTCCAGCCGTCCGAACGCACCATCGTGGAAGCGTCGTCATTTCCCGGATTGGACAAACTGGCGGCAAAGCGATAAAGGGGGTTGCGGGTGATAGGGATGCGCGCCGCTCACTCGCTGCGCAAGGTGAAGTGCAGTTTGACCTCTGCCGCCTTCAGTTCTCCGCAGACGAGTCGCTTGGCTCATCTCCATCGACTACGAAAACGACCTCCATGCGGGCTTTCCCCCGGGTAGAACTCGGCGATATGCCTCGTCCATGCCGACCGCGGCCTGACCTGGACGACGGCCCCAGAATCATCATAGATATGCCGCGCCCCGATCGCGACTGACGGCATGCCCCCATGACGATTCTGTCCCCACTTTCACGAAACAAAAAATAGCGCAGCCTCGTTTCTACCTCCAGAAGCCCTGCACAGCAGGGGTGTACCTGAAAGGGGTGTCTGATGATGAGCTTCTGGCAAGACGTCCGCTACGGATTGCGCGTGCTTTTGAAGAATCCCGGGTTCACGGCGATCGCCATTCTGACGCTCGCTCTGGGCATCGGCGCGAACACCGCTCTTTTCTCCGTCGTCAATGGCGTGCTGCTCAATCCGCTGCCATTCCCGAATCCCGACCAACTGGTCGCCGTCTACGCAAAGTCCCCCACATTTGAGGAAAGCTCGATCGCCTATCCAAACTTCCTCGACTGGCAGAAAGACAACCATTCTTTCACTACCTTGAGCGCGTTCCGGGCGGACGACTACAACATGACCGGCGCCGGCGAGCCCGAGCGCGTTCACATTCACATGATTTCGGCGGAGTTTTTGCCGGCGCTTGGCATGAAGCCAATCCTCGGCCGCACGTTCCGGCGCGAAGAAGACCAGGCAGGTGCGGGTCCCGTGACTATCCTCAGCGACGGTCTTTGGAAGCGCAAATTTGGATTGGCTCAGGACGTTTTGGGGAAGAGCATCATTCTGAACGGCAAGTCCTATACCATCGTCGGCGTCGCTCCCGGCCGCATCACCGGCCTCAGCCCCTCAGACCTCTACATTCCCATCGGTCAGTGGGCCGATCCCGGTTTCCTCGACCGGCGCATCAGCATGGGCACGAACTCGATCGGGCGTTTGAAGCCGGGTGTCACCATCGATCAGGCCCGCGCGGACATGAACCGCGTCGCAGAAAACCTCGCCGCCGCCTACCCCGAAGCCGACAAGGGAATGGGCGTCTCCTTGATCCCGCTCAAGACCGATGTCGTCGGTAACGTGAAAGGAATTCTGCTCATGCTGCTCGGTGCCGTCAGTTTCGTGCTCTTGATCGCTTGCGCTAACGTCGCCAATCTGCTTCTCGCGCGTTCCACCAGCCGCGCTCGAGAATTTGCAATTCGCGCCGCTCTGGGAGCCAGTCCCGCGCGGGTGATCCGCCAGTTGCTGACCGAGAGCGTGCTGCTTGGCATCGCCGGCGGTTGTATGGGCCTGCTCCTGGCAAAGCTGGGCGTGCGCGTCTTGGTTGCCACCCTTGCGGGGAATATGCCGCGTTCGGAGGAGATCGCTCTCGATGGCCACGTGCTTTTCTATACCCTCGGTATCTCCGTCTTGACCGGTATCGTGTTTGGGTTGATTCCCGCGCTCAAAGTGTTGCGTCCCGATACTTACGAAACGCTGAAGGAAGGCGGGCGTGGTTCGAGCGGCGCGCGTCATCGCACGCAAAGCGTTTTCATCGTCGTCGAAATGGCCATGGCCGTGGTTCTTCTCATCGGTGCAGGCCTGATGATCCGCACGCTCTCGGCTCTGGGCAACATCAACCCGGGTTTCGACCCGCGCAACGTCCTCACCTTTAGCATTTCTTCTACTTCGGCTTCTACTCCCACGCCGGACCAACTGCGCTCCAAATACCGCGCGACCTTGCGCCAATTGGAGAGCGTCCGCGGTGTGGAAACAGTCTCCATGATGGGCGGCTCGCTTCCGATGACGGGAGATTCCGAGATTCCTTTCTGGCTGGAAGGTCAGCCGAAGCCGGCAAGTGATAACGACATGCCTTTCGCGCTGTTTTATCTTGTCAATTCCGGCTACCACCAGGCCATGCAAATCCCGGTCGAGCGTGGCCGCGCCTTGACCGAGCGCGACGACGAGCACGGCCCTTCCGTGGTGCTGATTGACGCCAGTTTCGCGCGCAAGTACTTTCCGAATCAGGATCCCATCGGAAAACATCTCAACCTCGGACTCTTCGAAACACAGCCGGAGATCGTTGGCGTTGTCGGCCACGTCGAACACTGGGGCCTGGGTTCGCGCCAACACCAGGATTTGCAGGCGCAAATCTATCTGCCCGTTTGGCAAGTGCCGGATCGCTTCTGGCCGCTGCTGGCAAACGGCAGCGGATACGTCGCCCGCACCGCAGGCACTGCTGGAGACATCACCGCTGCCATTCGCGAGGCTGCCGAAAAAGTGGAGGGCAGCGCGGTCGTCTATGACATCAGGCCCATGGAGGAAATCGTTGCCCGCTCGATCTCCACGCAGCGGCTGACCATGTTCCTGCTGAGCCTTTTCTCCGCGCTCGCCCTCGTTCTTTCTGCTGTGGGCATTTATGGCGTGATCTCCTACCTGACCGGCCAGCGCACGCACGAGATTGGAGTTCGCGTGGCGCTCGGCGCATGCAGCAGAGACGTCTTGCGTATGGTGTTGGGACAGGGATTAAGAATTACCTTGATCGGCGTAGCCATCGGGCTCGCCGCCGCGTTTGGCTTCACGCGGCTCATTACCACATTGATCTACGGAGTCGGCGCGTCCGATCCAATCACGTTTGCCAGCGTTGCCATTCTGCTTTCGGGTGTGGCGCTGATGGCCTGCTACATCCCCGCGCGCCGCGCCATGCGTGTGGATCCCATGGTTGCTCTTCGCTACGAATAAATTTGCGGGACGAGTCGGCTACTCCAACCGGAGAGCGACGATGGGGCTGGCGCGGGTGGCGCGTCGAGCCGGTATCCAGCAGGCCAGCAACGCCAGGGCGAGCTGCTCGGGATGGAGCACCGGCATCGGCCGCAAGAGGAAGCCGTTAATGATGCTGAAGATGGAGGTGTTGACGGCGATGCCAAGGGCGAAGGTCACGACGGCGAGCGCGGCGAACCAGGGGGACTTGCGAAGCGCGCGAAACGCATAGCGCAGATCCTGCCAAAAACTTCCCATAAAGTCACCTCGCTGGACAGTCCCTAGAGTTTAGACGCAAAAATGTTTCCTATTTGCAGGGACTGGATATCTTACTGAAATCTTACGGGTTACGTGCATCTTGCGGTGGTGGCAGTGAAAACAACTGCGCGATTCCGGGGCGACGTTGTGGCGGAAGCGGACAGGCGGCGGGCTTCAATCAAGGTGTCTTTGGCGGCCGACCTTCCAAAAATTCAAGGCGGTTGGCCCAAGTGTCTTCGACCAACCATGAAAGCGGACATTTCTACTTTGCTCAAACCGGACATTCTCATTTTGCGGCGACGGCCAAATCGTTGACCTTGACGTGTTCTTGCCGCACGGTTAGGCTTTCGGTGCTGTTGTTGCGCCGAGAAGATTCGTCGCGGGAAGCCAACGCGAACAGGTACTCGTGGCAGACACACCTCTTCAGGTTACCGGCCGCCAGACAAAACAGGAAGAAGCCGTCTCCATGATTGAAGTATTGGGGGATGCGGCGAAACGGACGGTGGCCTCCGTTCAGGACTACGCGATTCTCTCCGGGCACGCGTTTGCCAACATCTTCACAAGTCCGCACTACTTTCAAGACACTCTGGAACAGATGGATTTCATCGGCGCCGGGTCGCTGCCGATCATTCTATTGTCGGGGTTTTTTATCGGCGCGGTCATGGTTCTGCAAACGGGGTCGCAATTCATCCGTTTTGGACAGACTTCGCTGACCGGCGACGTCGTCGCGATTGCGCTGGTGCGCGAACTGGGGCCGGCGTTTACGGGTTTGCTGGTGACGGGCCGCTGCGCGACGGGGATTGCATCGGAGCTTGGGTCGATGCAAGTGACGGAACAAGTAGACGCCATGCGCGCGATGGGGACAGATCCCAGCCGCAAGCTGGTCGCGCCACGCTTGCTTGCGGCACTGCTGATGCTTCCGTTATTGACGGCAATCATGGATTTTATCGGTCTGCTGGGAGGATGCACCGCGTCCGTGTTTTCGCTCCGTCTGGGTGCGGTGGAATTTTGGCGGCGCGCGATTGATGCGCTGGATTTCGCGGACCTGATGCAAGGTTTTACCAAGCCGGTGGTGTTCGGTTTCATTCTGGCCACGATTGGGTGTTACAAAGGGCTGACCGTTCGAGGGGGTACGCAGGGGGTCGGGCGCGCCACGACTTCGGCGGCGGTGCTGGGCTCGGTGCTGATCATCGTGGCGGACGCGTTTTTGACGAAGCTTTCGCTGTATCTCTCCGACAAAATCTTCTGATGCAGAAGCCGGGCCGTTCGAATCTCCAGCGACGTTTCCTTTCCGACGTGCAGCGGGTTTGCCGTTATAATCCCGAACTAGCTTCATGAGCACACCGACAAAAGAGGGGGCAGCACTCGAACCGGCCATCACGTTCGAAGACGTATGGATAGGTTTCGACGAGGGCGAAGTTCTGCGGGGAGTGACGTTCCAGGTGCAGGAGCGGGAAACGCTGATCCTGCTGGGTGAAACCGGAACAGGAAAAACTCTGACATTGAAGATGGCCGCAGGGCTCCTGACGCCCAGCAGCGGGAGGGTTACCGTGCTCGGAAATGCAGTCTCCGAGATGCGCGAGAGCGAGTTGCTGGCGCTTCGACAGAAGGTCGGATTTGTGTTTCAGGAAGGTGCGCTCTTCGACTCGATGTCGGTCGCAGACAACGTGGCCTACCGGCTTCGCGAAGAACGCGTCAGCGAGGAAGAGATCGAGTCGCGAGTTTTGGAAGTCCTGAGATTCGTCGAGTTGGAGGACACACTGGAGCTGCTTCCTTCGGAACTATCGGGGGGCATGAAGCGCCGCGTCTCGATTGCCAGGGCGCTGATCAACCACCCGCCCATCGTGCTGTACGATTCACCGACGGCGGGACTCGACCCGGTGACGTCCCAGACGATCATTACGCTGATTCTGCGGCTGCGCGACGTGTATGGAGTGACGGCGCTGCTGGCCACGCATCGTTTGCAGGACGGATTTGCGCTGGCGAATTTTCATTTCGATCCGGATACCAAACGGGTTGTTCCCAACTCTCAAGATGGAAACGCCGCGAACGCGGCCAGCACGCGGTTCCTGGTCTATCGGGACGGACGCATCTATTTCGAAGGCGAACCCCAAGAGATCGCCAACTCCGAAGACCCCTATCTGAAGCGTTTTCTGGTGTGATTTTGGAGTAGTCTGTTTCACGGCAGCGAGGGAGGGAAGCAGCGATGGCGAGTCGAAAACAGCTCACGTGGACGGAATTGCGGGTTGGAATCTTCGTGCTGGTAGGGCTCTTCGTGCTGGCGGCGGGAATTTTCTATGTGACGGGGCAGGGATCATTCATGGGGCCGAAATACCGGCTGAAGACCTATCTGCCGGAGGTAGCGGGGTTGACAAATGGGGCGCCGGTGCGCGTGGACGGAGTGGAAGTCGGAAACGTGGAATCGATTCGGCTATTGCCACGGACTCCGGGAAAGGCGCCGGAGAAGAACAAGAACATCGAAGTAGTGATGCGCGTGGACAAGCGGTATCAGAGCGACATTCTGACGGATTCAACCGCGAGCCTGGTCACCGAAGGACTTTTGGGCAACCGCTATGTGAACATCACCCGAGGTTTTACGGGAACTTCCATCGGCGACGCCGGCGTGATTCCGGGTGCGGAAGAGAAAGCGATGAAGGAAGTGGTGGAGAGGAGCGCGGAGGTGCTGGGAAACCTCAATGCGCTTTCGGAGGACGTGCGGCAACTGATCCAGGGCGTGAAGGAAGGGAAGGGTTCGCTGGGAAAACTGTTAACGGACGAGCAGGCCTACAACCACTTGAACGGCATACTGGCAAAGGGCGACGTGATGCTGGCGAATATTCAAGCGGGCCAGGGCACGCTGGGGAAAATCGTGGCCTCGGACGAGATGTACACGAAAGTGGACAAAGGATTGGACAACGTGAACGTGATTCTGGCCGACGTGCGGGCGCAGAAGGGCACGATCGGAAAATTGATGTATGACCCGACGCTCTACGACCAGGCAAAGCAGGCCATCACCAACGGGAACACGATGATCGGGGACGTGCGCGCGGGAAAAGGCACGCTCGGGAAACTGGTTACGGACGATACGCTTTATGAAAAGCTGCGCGATACGAGTTCGAATCTGGCGACGGCGTCCGCGAAGCTGAATGACAACACCACGACGGCGGGGAAACTCTTCTCCGACCCGAAGTTATACGACAACCTGGCGGGTCTGACCGGAGATATGCGCCTGCTGATCGGGGATTTCCGGCAGAATCCGAAGAAGTTTTTGCACATTAAAATCACACTTTTCTAGATGGGGCTGGGCGCTTTGCCGGAAGTGGCTGCGTGTGTTGTAATGCCACTGTAACAAAGAAGGATTACTGTCCCAAGCAGACGAGCTGTTCTCAAATAAGATGACCGAAACACAGGACGTCGTACAAAAAGCGCCGAGGACCGAGCCGGCGAAATCCACGCTCCCGCAACCGGGCCGGCCGGTTCCCAGCCGCGCGTATCCGGGCGCGTTGATTGTGGTGGAAGGAACGGACGGGTCGGGCAAGAGCACGCAGCTTTATTTGCTGAAGCGCTGGCTGGAAATCGGCGGATTCCGGCTGCACTTCACGGAATG
>JBGQDD010000110.1:0-8760 GCA_041495665.1 Candidatus Acidiferrum sp. | reverse complement strand
GGCCCTCCATACGTGTAAACCAGCACGGGATATTTTTTCTGCGGATTAAAGTCCTGCGGTTTGATGATGCTGGCGTTGAGCATTACCCCGTCCCGCGATTTCACCGTGAAAAATTCCATGGGTGAGAGGCGGTAGTCCGCAAGCTCGGCGATTTTGTTTTCGTCAATTGTGGCGACGCGCGATCCATCGGCGCGGCAGAGGTCCTGGCGCGGCGGCGTCGCGGCGTTCGAATAGGTGTCGTAGAAAGCGGCGGCATTGGGCGCAAAGACTGCGGCGTGCGTGCCTTCGTCCTTGGTGAGGCGGGCAAAACCTGTTCCGTCAAGAGCAACGCGGTAGAGGTGGCGTTCCAGAGGAGATTTTTCCGTGGCGGTGAAATAGACGAGGCCCTTTGCTTCGTCCACGGCGTCGACCGCCGCGACCTCCCAATCGCCCTTGGTTAACTGCGCGAGCTGCTTGCCATCGAGATCGTAGAGATAAATATAACGATAGCCGCTGCGTTCGCTGGACCACAGGAAACGCTTGCCATCCTTGAAAAAATAAAGATCGTCGCTGACGTTGATCCAATTGGAATCATTTTCGCTAAGAGCGGTGCGGTTCTTGCCCGTGCTAGTGTTGGCAATCAGAAGATCGAGCGTGGTTTGGGTGCGGTTGAGTCGCTGAATGGCGACGTGTTTGGAATCGGTCAGCCAGTTCACGCGAGGAATATAGATGTCCGTTTCCACCCCAGTGTCCATCGCGCGCGGTTCCCCACCGTTTACCGAAACCACAAAAACGCGGACGATGGGATTGGCGCCGCCAGCCGTAGGATAACGCTCCATCACGGCTTCCCCGCTCGGCGAGGAAAAATCGACCATCGGGTATTGCGAAACTTTGCGCTCGTCCATTTCGAGATAAGCGATCGCCGACGAATCCGGCGCCCACCAATAAGCCGTCTTGATTTCCAATTCTTCGGGATATACCCAGTCGAGCTCACCCTTGCGAATTTCTTCCGTGCCGCCTTGGGTGATCGCGCGTTCTTCTCCGCTGACAAGATTCACGAGCCAGAGATTGTGATTGCGAACAAAGCTCACAGTTCGGCCATCGGGAGAAATCTTCGGGTCAGCGATGGCAGCTTTACCGGACGCCAGCGTGCGCCCCGTTTGCGACTTCAGATCCAGCCATGCAAGTGCCGTGGGACCTTGAAACAAAATACCCGCGCCATCAGGTGCCCATTGATATTGAGAGGGAGCGCGGCGTCCAAGGCCAGTGGCTTGTGTAGGTTTCGACGTGTCCGCCGGAAGAATCGATTCGAGTTTGTCGGCTGCAACAAGAAGCCGGCGTTCCCCCGACGCAGCGTCCATCACCCAGAGTTCCGTCTTGGCGTCCTTGCCGGAGCCTTTTGTCTCGAAATAGCTGAGCTGCTTCCCATCCGGAGTCCACGCCAGCCCCCGCGTCAACCGCCCGCTCAAGCTCGGCTGCGAATAAATGCGCTCGACCGTGAGCGCTTTTACGGCGCCGGTTGGTTGCTGGGCCGCAGAAAAAGGGACAAAGAATGCCGAATAGAGCAGAGGGGCAAGGAACACAGAGAAGCACGAAACACGGCACCGCAAGGACATGCGATCCTCCTGAGAACGGACGCTAGTTTAAGCCGGAGCGGTGAGAAGAACAAAACTTTTGGGCGGATGCTAACCCGGAGGCCATCGAAAATTGCGGCCGCCCAAAAGATGAAGATGTAGATGGAAAACGGACTGGCCCGCGCCGCCGCCGCTATTTAAAACCGTGCGGTAGCCTTCGAGGAGGTGGCGTTCGCGCGCAAGCTGCGCGGCGACCAACTGCAGCTTGCCAAGGATGGCTTGATCTTCCGGCGTTGCATCGGTCAGCGACTCGAAATGTTTGCGCGGACAAATCAGAATGTGCGTGGGCGCCTGCGGACTAATGTCCTCGAAGGCGAAGAGATCGGGATCTTCGTAGACGATCTTCGAGGGAATCTTCTTCGCGGCGATTTTGCAGAACAAGCAGTCGGCACTCATCGGTTCCCTCCCACGGGTGTGCCTTCGTCGAGACGCGTAACCAGCGGAGTAAAACCTTCGTGGTCGCGTAGCTGCTCGCCGAATTGGTGAGCGGCGTCTTCGCCGGAGATCTTGCCGACGCGCACGCGATAGAAAATCCCGTCGGGCGAATCAAATTGCTGGATAAAGATGGGCGAGTAGGAGGCGCTGAGGCGGTCGCGCAGACGTTCGGCGTTCGCGCGGTCGCGGAAAGCGCCGACCTGCACGGTGAAAAAACCAGCGGTGGGATCGACGCCGCCAAGAACTTCCACGCGCACCGGTACGACGCCGGCGCCCATCGAATCCACTTCTCGCGCGGCGGCAAGAGAAAGATCGATGATGCGATTGTCTACAAACGGGCCACGGTCGGTGATGCGAACAACCGTGGACTTGCCGTTGTTCAGATTGGTGACGCGAACCATGGTTTCAAATGGAAGCGTGCGGTGTGCCGCGGTGAGTTTATACATGTCGTAAATCTCGCCGTTCGATGCGTGCCGTCCGTGAAACGGCACGCCGTACCAAGAAGCGTTGCCCTCCTCCGTGTAACCGGAGGGAACAGGCGCCGGAGCGGGCTTGCTACGTTTCGGCGACGGGGCAGCGGCGGCTGGCGCGGGCGCAGGTTCGGGAATATCGGTCGAGCGTTTGGCAGCGTCGGCTGCACCTGCTGGCGTCTCGGATGGCTGGCTCGGAGGCGGCTGGCGGCGATCGGCGATCGGTCTGCGCGACGCGCAGCCAGAAGAATAAACACAGACGACGCAGAGCACGAAAAGAACAAGAAGCAGCGTATGTGAAAAGTGCGAGAAATACCGAGGTTGCCGCCGGGATACGCGTTTGCGCGAATCCAAACTGATGGAAACTGTTTCCGCTGAACTCTTCAAAGCGCCGCCGGCTTCATGAAGTTGGCGGATTCTGAGAATTGCGCGCGGCATTGCGCGCTTCGATCCACGCCGCGGCCTCGGTGAGTTTTTCGGACACTTCGCGCAAAAACTGCGCGGTGCGCTTTTCCGTTTCCGGCGCGACTTCCTCTTTTACAAAACTCTTCACGCGCAGGAGTTCTTCGTCAACTCGCTTGCCAAAATCTTCGAAATTCTTGATGCGCTTAAGCCGTGCAAACTCTTCGTCGATGCGCTTGCCAAACTCTTCGAACTTGTCCATAAGTGCCAGGTCCTCGGAAAAACCGCCGTGCCGAGAAGAAGCGCGGCGACTTGGGTATTATAGGAACGCGGTGTGCGGGTCGCAAGGAGGAGAATTGGCGCTTCCCTATCGGTGGCAGTGGCGCGTGGAAAAATGGAAGAACGCGATGCGCGGATTTTTCGGCGGAGGCGACCAGCAGCCGCGGCCGAAAATTTGTCCGGCGTGCGGAGCGCTGGTCGGAATCAGCGCCACGCGCTGCCACGAGTGCGGCGCGAGCATGCGATTTTCTCTGGCGGCCCTGAGCAAGAAATTTTCGGGGCTCTTTGGTGAACAGGAAACTCCCGTGACCGCGGCGATGCTAGTCGCAAACATTCTGATGTTCGGCATCAGCTGGGTGGCCCTCGCCAATGAAGGCGGAGGCGGCGGCTTTCGCATCCTCTGGGGAATGGGTGGCGAGACCGTGTACCGTCTGGGCGCCAGCCATCCGTACCCGTTTTTTGTTCAACACCAGTGGTGGAGACTGGTAACCGCTATGTTTTTGCATGGCGGGCTAATCCACATCGGATTCAACATGATGTCCTTGATGCAACTTGGTCCGGCCATGGAAGAGCTCTACGGTTCCGCGCGTTACCTGTTTCTGTATGTCGCCACTGGAGCCTTTGGTTTCCTCGTCAGCGTATGGTTTGGCCACTTCGCGCTCGGCGCGAGCACCGCGCTCCTGGGGCTGGTCGGAGTAATGCTGGCGGTAACCACGAAACGCGGTGGTTCTTACATGCGGGAGTTGCGCTCAAGGTTGGTCTCTTCGGTGGTCATCCTTTTTATTCTCGGGTTTTCCGGCCTGGGCATAGATAACTACGGGCACTTCGGGGGATTGGTGGCGGGATTTGGACTTGGAAAACTGTTTGCCGATCGCCAGCCAATGAATTCGAGTGAGCGCAGGACAGCCTATGCGCTGGGATGGTTGGCCGGTATCGTCCTGCTTGCAAGCTTTGCGCTGATGATTCTGCATTATCGCGATGCATTGCCGTGGCAGCGGTAGAAATGGACTTGCAGGATCCAGGGCAACCTCACGAATGGTTAACCTTGCTACGAGCTTCTTTTTTCGCCTGAATCCATGCTAACCGTGATTGTTATGACCGGACCGTATCTTTTCCCGCTCATTCAAATTTTTGTTTCAACCATGCACGATCGACACTCGTGGAAAATTACTTTTTGCCGGATGCCTAACATCCCGCAAATTGCGATACTCTAGTTCCCGATAATCATGGACCCGCACTCGATCGTCGTCGTCAGCCTGCACACCCCCAAGGAAAAAGTGTGGGGCGAGCTCCTGGCCATCAACCCTTCGGGCATCACGCTCCGGGGCATCGATCTAAATTCCTTCGATCATTTCATCCGGCAGATCAATGAGCCTGATGGCGAGCGCATGGGCCTTCCCACGATATTCTTTCCGATGAACCGCTTAGAGCGCATCTCGCTAGACGAACCCTCCGGCTCCATCCCCTCGATGAACGAACTCTTCGCCCGCAAAATCGGGCGCTCGCTCGCCGACTATCTCGCGCAATTCGCCTGAATTGCGTTATTCTAAATCACAATGAAAGGCCGCATCTGGACGGTTCCCAATCAAATTACGTTTCTGCGTCTGGGCTTTCTGCCGTTCTTTCTCATGCTCATCGCCTACGATCGTTACCGTTGGGCGCTTCTGGTTCTTGTCATCTCCGGCCTATCCGATGGTTTTGACGGATTACTCGCACGCAGTCTGAATCAGCGATCTGCCCTCGGCGCGTATCTTGATCCCATCGCCGACAAACTGTTGCTCTCTTCCTCATTCGTCCTCCTGGCGTTTAAGAACCAACTGGCATGGTGGCTCACGATCATTGTTCTCAGCCGTGACGTGCTGATCCTCATTGTCGCCGTCGTGATTCTGCTGACCTCGGGCTACCGGCCATTTCCGCCCAGCATTTTCGGCAAACTCACCACGGCCACCGAGATCATCCTTGTGTTCCTGGTGGTTTTAAGTGCTGCTTATCCCAACTACCACATGGGAGCGCTGAACCATTTCCTCGCTTATACGGTTACTGTCTTAAGCATCGTGTCCGGGTTTCACTATTCGTTCACCACCGCCAGACACCTCAGCAGTTCCGCACCTGAAGCGAAGTGAATTCCGATTGGGCGGTGAGGAAGCGGCTATTTTTTGGCGGCTTCGTAAGCCCGGCCGAGCCAGCCTAGGGCACTGCGCGTAGCGGAGACTTCCTCCATCTCGAAGGCAAACCAGCCGGAGCCGGGCATGCTTGAAATCGCGTCTACTCTGGAGTCTTTTTTGGCGGAGTCCAGGACGGCCGGAGACGCGGAAGCAAACTTGAAAATGATGCACCTTGGCGATTTCATGGCGCGGGATCGAGGGAGGGCCGCAAATATGACCCCGTCCCGATAAAGACTTTGAAATCCGAACATGGGTTTCTTTGTCACGCCGGGCCAGTCCGAGATTTCTTTTTCGAGCATGGCCGAGAGTTGCTTCATCTCGTCATCGATGAGGAAAAGTGTCGGCATCTTCGAGCGCTTGGATTTTGCCTTAGGTGCTTTTTTCTTGGGTTTCATAGGCGCGTCTTTTCCTGGAACGTTTGAATCCTACACGGGCATGGGTTTGGGGCCGCCGGGAGGAAGGAGCAGTTTGGGCTCGGTGAGGGACTGGACTTGCTCGAGGGTGGCGTCGGGGGCAAGCTCGCGAAGGAGGAGGCCGCCGGGAGTTACGTCAATGACAGCGAGTTCGGTGACGATGTGGTCGACCACTTCGACGCCGGTGAGCGGGAGCGAACATTTTTTCAGGATCTTGGGCTTATTGTCGCGGGTGGCGTGTTCCATGGCGATGAAGACGCGCTTGGCGCCGGCGACGAGGTCCATCGCCCCGCCCATACCTTTAAGCATTTTGCCGGGAATGGCCCAATTGGCGAGAGTTCCCTTTTCATCGACTTGCAGAGCGCCGAGAACGGTGAGATCGACGTGGCCACCGCGAATCATGGCGAACGAATCGGCGGAAGAAAAATAGGAGCTGCCGGGGAGTTCGGTGACGGTTTCCTTGCCCGCATTGATGAGATCGGGGTCGACTTCGGATTCGAGCGGGTAGGGTCCAACGCCTAGCATGCCATTTTCCGATTGGAGAATGACGTCCATGCCTTTGGGGACGTAGTTGGCGACGAGCGTGGGCATGCCGATACCGAGATTGACGTAGTAGCCGTCGCGGAGCTCGAGGGCGATGCGGCGGGCGATGCGTTCGCGTTTTTGGTCTTCGGTTAGGAGCATATTGATTCCGGCATTTTATCAGATGGATCCTGGCTCACCTGAGCTTTTGCGCCAGCTCCAGGAGCGGCAGGATGAAAACACTTTTTATCGAGTCGACGGCCAAGAGTGTCAGCAGGGCAACGACCAAGCTGATGATAAGGCTAAGCCGTTTATCGGGAATGAAAAATTCCTTGGCGATCACCAAAACCCCTGCACCAACAAAGAGAAGTGGGTAGAGAAAAAAATGGTTTGCAATCAAGAAGCGCGTCGGTGCTGGCAGCTCCACTCCGAGACTTCCAAATAGGGTCATAAAAACTCTCGTGTAGCGAAGCAACGCTGCGTATGACCACGCAAAGTAGATACACAATAACCCACTCGCAAACCAAGCAAGAACCCCTTCCCGCCGACCGTTCATTTGAGTTCGTCCTTCCTCCACGGTTCAAGGCCAATCTGCATGGCGACATGAAGTCGCCTTTACCAGGTCACACCTTCCTGATGGTGCGGCGCTCGATGCGCTTTTCGTATTTCGAGCCCTGGAAAATGGCATCGATGAAAATGCCGGGCGTATGAACTTGATTGGGGTCGAGCTGGCCGAGTTCGAGGAGCTCTTCGACTTCGGCAATGACGTAGTCCGCGGCGGTGGCCATCATGGGATTGAAGTTGCGCGCGGTCTTGCGGTAGATGAGATTGCCCCAGCGGTCGCCTTTCCACGCTTTGATGAAGGCGAAATCGCCGCGCAAGCCGCGCTCGAGGACAAACTGTCGGCCATCGAATTCGCGGGTTTCTTTTCCTTCGGCGACCATAGTGCCGTAGCCCGTGGGTGTGTAGAAGGCGGGAATACCGGCGCCACCGGCGCGGAGGCGTTCGCTCAGCGTGCCTTGGGGATTCAATTCCACTTGTAATTCTCCGCTCAGGACTAATTGCTCGAAGAGTTTGTTTTCACCGACGTAGGTGGAGATCATTTTCTTGACCTGGCGCTGCTGGAGCAGCAAGCCTATGCCGAAATCGTCGACGCCGGCATTGTTGCTGACGATGGTGAGGTCTTTTGTGCCTTTGCGGCGGACAGCGGCGATAAGGTTTTCCGGAATGCCACAGAGGCCGAAGCCACCCATGAGGATAGTGGCGCCATCGTGGATCTTCTCAATGGCGGCGTCAGCGGAGGCGATGCGTTTGTCCATACGGTGCTCCGAAGTGGTCGAAGAAGTTTACTTCATCCGGCATTGGAGCTGAAAGACGCTGTACTCGTCCAGTAGATTAGTGACACTTCGCCTTTTTGGATTTACGTTTCCACTGGAGCAAGAACTCCTGTGGAGTAAGGTATCCCAAGGCCTGGTGCGGGCGCACACAGTTGTAAATATTCTCCCAGTTTCGCAACTGCTGGTTTAGCGCCGCCAAGCTTGGTTGGCCGTGGGCCAGTTCGTAGAATTCCTCGTTATGCGTGCGATTGGACCGTTCCACATGTCCGTTCAGTTTGGGAGACCGCGGCGGCAGCACGAACAGGGGAATTTGTTTCTGCTGGCAGGCGGCCTCGAACTCTGCGGCGAACTCGCTCCCGCCATCCACCTGGAACGCCGCAATGGGGAACGGCATGCGCTCGATGAGCACCTCCAGAAAGCGGGCCGCCGCCAGCGACGTGGCGCGATGATGCGCTTCTACAACGTCCCACCGGGAAACCACATCTCGTGCGCCGAAGTGTTTCAGAATTACGCCGCGCCCTCGCCGTACTTCCTTGGTGTCGATCTCCACCAGATCCCCCGGCTGCTGAATCCGCCAGTATTTAGGCTTCCGCATGGCCCACGGACGGTTGCGCAGCTTGCGCCGCACTAGGCGCAGTGCCTCGGGACGGGGCGGTTCGTGCAGCACGCCACGCTGTTTCAAGTGCGCGAGAATGCGCCCCACCATTGATGTCGAGACCGTGCACTTCTCTCTGCGCAGCAGCACCACCAGCTTGTCCTTGCCCCAGCGCGGGTACTGCTTACGCAGAGTCAGCACGCGCTCGGCCAACTCAGGCGTCCACGTCGGCCGGCGCACCCGGCGAGGCCGATGCGAGTGCTCTTCCAGTGTGCTGAGATCGTGCCGGTAAAAGCGCCGCTTCCAGCGATAAAACGTCTGCCGGCTGATCCCAAAGTGACGGCAGGTGCGCGCCGCATTGCGGCCATTGAAGAAATAGAACAGCATCCACTGCAGCCGCCCTTGAGCGGCCCGGCTTACCTTCTTCCCGAGGCGTGCCAGCTGGCGGGCCTCGGGAAGCTCATCCCATCTTATGGTTCTCATCCTGACACTCTATTCGAGTGTCACTGATCATTCTGGACGAGCACAG
>JBGQDD010000109.1:0-8855 GCA_041495665.1 Candidatus Acidiferrum sp. | reverse complement strand
GGGTACTCGCCTTCCCAGCGCGCGATGACGACGCAGGCGACACAATTGCCGAGAACGGTGACTGCAGTTCGCCCCATATCCATGAGCTGATCGATCGCGAAGAGAAGAAATAACGGCTCCATGGGCAGGTGAAACGAAGTTGCCGCGCCGAAAACGATGAGCAGCGAAGCGCGGGCCACGCCGGCGGTTCCTTTGCTGCTGACCAGCAGCGTCAGGATCATCATGACTTGCTGGCCGATGCTGAGGTGCAGCCCTGCGGCCTGCACCACAAAAAACAACGCCAAGGATTGATAGAGACTCGCGCCATCCATATTGAAGCTGTAGCCGGTGGGGAGGACGAAAGCGACGATCTCGCGCGGGACACCGAAAGACTCCATTTGCTCGATGGCGCGAGGCAGCGTGGCCTCGGAGCTTGCGGTGGCAAAACCGAGCGTGACGGGCTCGGCGACGGCGCTGATGAAGCGCTTGATGGGGATGCGCGCCCACAGCGCGATGGGCAACAGAACGCAGACGATGAAGAAGGCGAGCGCGACGTACATGGTGGCCAGGAGTTTCAGGAGCGGAAGAAGGACTCCCACGCCAAGATGCCCGACGGTATAGGCAACGGCGCCAAAGACGCCGAGCGGCGCTGCATACATGACCAGATTGGTGAACTTGAACATGGTTTCCGAGAGGCTTTCGGCGAAGGCCAGCATCGGGCGGCGCTTGGGCTCCTGAACGAGGGCGAGGCCCATGGCGAAGAGGACGCTGAAGACAACGATTTGCAGAACCTGGCCTTCCGCGACGGATTTGGCTATGTTCTCCGGGAAAATGTCGGTAACGAGCTGCGTGGCGGTGTGCGGCGAAACATTGAGCGACTGCGCTGCTGAGGAAGGAGGGAGATGGACGCCTTCTCCCGCGCGGCTGATATGGATGGCCGCATAGCCGATCAGCATGGCAAGGGTGGAGACGATCTCGAAGTAGATGAGCGACTTGATGCCCAGGCGGCCGACTTTCTTCAGGTCGGAGTGACCGGCGATGCCGACGACGAGGACGCCGAAGAGCAGCGGCGCGATGATGACCTTGATGAGCCGCAGAAAAATGGTGCCGAGGAGCTGCAAGTTGACCGCGACAGAGGGCCAGTCGTGGCCCAGCTCCGCGCCGGCGAGAAGGCCGACGAAGATCCAGGTCGTCAGCGAGCGCCGCGATGTGGCATAGGCGGCGACGAGCAAGACTGCCAGCCAGCGCAGGAGCGTTGGGACAAGCGCGGGCAGCGGCAGCATCTGAGCGCCCGCGAGCAGCGACGCTGCGATAGCGATCGTGGCGGCGACGATGGCCGCGGCGAGGAGTCTGTTTTTCATCGGCGCTCGACGAAGGATTCCATCGGTGCCGAAAGGTATGCTGGTTAGCGGCGCATGTCAATGGAGACGCGCCGCGAAAAATGACGGGCGCTAATCCACGCGCAACGCCAAGAGCGGGTCAATGCGTGTGGCCCGCCGCGCGGGAAGATAGCAAGCCAGCAGCGCGACGCCCATCAGCAGCAGTGTGATGCCCGCATAGGTGAGAGGATCGGTAGCGCTCACGCCGTACAGCAGGCCCGACGCCAGGCGCGCGACCGACAACGCCACCAAAATGCCCACGACCGCACCAATCAGCGCCAGGAGCATGCCCTGTTTGAGCACCAACCCCAACACTTGATGCGGCTGCGCGCCCAGTGCCATGCGCAACCCGATTTCGCTCGTTCGCTGCGCCACGGAATACGCCAGCACGCCATAAATTCCAATCGACGCAAGGATCAGCGCGAGCGCACCGAACAGCCCAAGCAAAGCCGCACCCATGCGCGCGGCCCACAGTCCTTGTCCCAGAATCTGCTGCACGGTCTGCGCATTGGTGAACGCCAGATTCTTGTCGATCTGCTGCACTTGTGTGCGCACGGCGCCGATAAGCGGTTCGGGGTTGCTGTTCGTACGTACGACGAGCGTGCCGAAAGGCGAATATTGCTGCCGCATGGGGAGATAGGCGACGGGTTGCGGATCTTCGCCAATCTGGCCGATGATCGTGGTCCCGACCACCCCCACGACCTGGAGCAAATTAGGCTCCGTTACGATCGCAAAACGTCTTCCCAGGGCGTCCTGGCCCGGCCAGATTGCCTTGGCCATGGCTTCATTGATCACGGCTACACGGGTGGTGTTTTCACGATCGAAATCCGTGAAGTCGCGGCCGCTTATGAGCGGGATACGCAGGGTCTCGAAGTGGCCGGGGGTCACATCGTCAAAGTTGACGAGGGTGCCGCGATTATTGGGGTCGGTCTGTTCTCCTTCGCGAAAAATGGTGCCGGCGAGGCCGCCGCCGAAAACGCCGTTCGAGGACACTGAGGCACTCACTACTCCGGGGACAGTTTTGGCGCGCTCGATGGCGTCGCGGAAGAATTGCTGCCCGTGATCGGCATCGTAACGCAGGGCGCCCAGGTCGAAATTCATCTGCAGTAGGTTCTGCGACTCGAATCCGGGATTGAATTGCTGCGCGTTTTGCATGCTGCGAAGAAACAGCCCTGAGCCGACCAACGCCACCAAGGCCAATGCGATTTCCAAAATTACCAGCAAGCCGCGCAAGCGATTGTGCGTCCAGCCGAGAGCACCGCCGCGGCCGCCGGTTTTCAACACTTCATTGATGTCCGTGCCGGACGCTTTGATGGCGGGGATGATGCCGAAGACCAAGCCGGTGAACAATGAAACAAGCAAAGTGAATCCCAGTACTCGGCCGTCGAAGGAAAGATCAATCGAGCCATCTAGAAGAAATGGGGGGCGGAAAGACCACAAAACATTGCGTCCCCAGTACGCGATGAAGAGTCCGGCCAAGCCGCCGAGAAGGGAAAGCAAGGTGCTTTCGGTCAGGAGCTGGCGAACCAAACGGAGGCGGCCCGCGCCCATCGCGGCGCGAATGCTCAGTTCCTTCTCGCGCTTGGCGGCCTGGGCCAGCAGCAGATTGGCCAGGTTGACGCACGCGATTAGCAGCACCAAACCGACCACGCTCATTAAGACGCCGCCGGCCAGAGAAAATTGCTTTCGCTGATTGATTCCCAAAGCCGATTGGTTCAGGGGAAAGAGCTCGACGGTGCGGCCTTTGTTGTCACGAGGATATTCTTTCTCGAGACCGGCAGCGATGGTTTTCATCGCAGCCTGGGCTTGCGGAACGTCGACTTGCGGTTTCAAGCGGCCGACGATGGAGAGCCAGCGGAAGCGCCGGTTATTTTCCCAGTCCTTGAGTTGGCCGGTGAGCACATAGTCCCGCATGGTGATGGGGATCCAGAGTACGTCCGGACGGCCAAGGGAGACGATGCCTTTGAAGCTCGGCGGCGCGATGCCCACGACGGTGTAGGGCGTCCCATTTAGGCTAATGGTCTGGCCGATCTGTTTGTCGTCGGAACCGAATCGCCGCGCCCACAAGCTGTAACTCAAAACTACCTCTGGGCTGCCGCCGAGCTTTTTGTCTCCGTCGAAGATAAAGGTGCGTCCGCGATAGGGTTTCACACCCAGCACGTCGAAGAAGTTGCCGCTCACCAGCGAGGCATTCAATTGCTGCGGCTCGGCTTGACCGCCCCAATTCAGGGGTATGGGGAAGGTTACGGTTGCCAGGCCGTAGAAAGCGTTGTTCTGGTCTCGATAGTCTTCGTAGTTGGGAAGCGAAGTGCCGGTCAGCTGGAAGTTGGTGTTCGCATTGAACGTCAACGTGTCTCGGGTAAACATCTCCACCAGCCGCGAGGGCTCCTCGACTGGCAGCGGGTGCAGGAAGACCGCGTTGATAATGGTGAAGATAGCGGTGTTCGCCCCGATGCCCAGCGCCAGCGACAGCACCGCCACAAACGTAAACCCAGGGCTCTTCTTCAGCATCCGCAACCCGCCCCGCAAATCCTGTTGGAAGTTTCCAGCCATAACGTCACCCCCACTCAACGGTTAGGACGGTCAAAAAGGACATTTGTTTCCAGCTTCCGGCCCCTTTTTCAGTACCAAACACGAAGAGGTAGGCAGACCGTTGCTATGGTGAAGGGTGGATATGTACCTAACACATAAAGAACAGTCTGGCAGCCGGGTGCCCGGGCGCTGGTTTTGCGCCTGGGGAATTTGATCTTTATTCTCCGCGTCATCATTCCTTCAGCGGGCGATTGGCGACCGCAAGAACTGCAGGTTCCCACTGGCCGACTGCCCCATCTTTCGCCAGGCTGAAGGGTGGGCCGCCAGGGCAGGGAAACCACCTGCCCCTTTTCTGGACTTCCTATCAGTTTCCTCCGTCGGAGCCGAGTAGTAAGTTGAGCCTATCCCAGTCCAAGGTGAGGCCATGAACGAATTCACCGCTTGGATGCAGAGCAATTGGTATGCGCTGGGAAATCTCCTCATACAAGTTGCCTTCCTGGCAGCAGGTGTCTGGTTTGCGCGTAAATTCCTGAGAACAATAAGGGCGTCCCAGGAGCAGGTTGGGGCGCTGCTAAAGCTGTCGGTTACGGGTGCGATCAATGAGCGCCCCTCGTCGAGCGCGGTTATCGAGCGATCGTTCGCAAGCCTGAGCCCCTATTGGCTTACGCCGGCGGAAATACCTCCGGCTCCCCTGCAGGGGCTCCACGAAAGCGGCCCGAGCCGATGGGCTGTTGCACGGCACGGATTGATCGTATGGTTGCAGACGCCAATGAACAGCGGAGATGCCGCCCCCTGGCACAAAGCAGTCAAGTGGCTCCAGGCCCCGGCCGGAACCTGACCTGAGCCGCGTGTCCCATCCTCCGCGAAGCGCACTTTTTGTGTGCCCCGGATGGTCATACGGGACGAAGGATGGGAAATTCCTCGTATTGAAACCAGCTAAGCCAAGGCCAGCCGCCGGAGCTTGATGCGGTCGGCGCGGGCCTGGGCGAGATCGAGCCTCTACGCGGACTTCTTCAGCGTCGTACTTCTGAGACGGCGCGAGGTGCGGCGTCCCGCGGATTTTCTCGTTTTGCGCCCGGGCTGAATCAGCACACTTGCCGGAATGCCGAATTTGTCATGCAGCTCGCGGATCATATTGAGGGAGAGCGAGCGCTTGCCCCGGAGCACTTCGTAGACTCGCGTGCGCTGGCCGATCACTCCGATCAACGCGCGGGAATCTTTCCCTTCTTGTTCGAGGCGGAATTTGATAGCTTCCACCGGATCAGGAAGGTCGATGGGATAGTGCTCGCGCTCATAGGCTTCGATCAGGGTAGCAAGGACATCCAGCTCGTCGCTTTCCGCGGAGCCCTCCGGCGATTTCCATAGTGACTCCACGCGCCGCAGTGCCTGTTGGTAATCCCGTCCGTTCTTGATGGGCTTAATCTCCATAGTTCACCGTCTTCACATCGATCTTGTCGTACTCCGCGTGCGACCCCAGCCACTTGATGAATACGATCCGCAGCCGGTAATGGATCGCGATGACTAGCCGGTAGTCGTTGCCCTTGATATTAAAGATTACGCGGTCGGAGCCCACGATGCTCGCGTTCGCGTAGGCTTTCACGACGTCCGCGGGACTTTTCCAATCGGCTTGCCGCACTTCCTCAAACCAGGAATCCAGCGCCGATTTGACGGCCTTTTGGTCCTTGCTCCCCTTGAGTGAATCGATGTAGCGCTTCAGCGTCTTGCGGGCAATGACCCTCATGGCAAGGACTCGCGCCACATACCCTCATTGTAGACCTGTTCCCAGAATGGGTACAACCCAAAAACACCAAATGCTAACCCACTGCCAATCCTCTCCGGCCATCCCCCGCTTACGGTCTGCCGCGTACCCGCGCCCCGGTATTGCCAGAGGGGTCTGCGCTCCGGCGGTTTCAGCGCGTTGCGGCAGAAACACCACACCCTTACGTATTGCCTAGGGCACTCGCCACTATACTCAAGTTCTTGATTTTCACGTTCTTGCGCACTCTTTTGCGCTCATCAAAATGTCAACTCTCTTGTTTTCAATCGCTTCCGCACTCTTTGGCAAAAACACCCGGGGTGGGGGTACCCCCCCTCATTGCTGCAAGGGACCAAAATGAAATCACAGAGTGGGGGTTGCGATTCGCCGTCGTGTAAAATAGTTCGCGGGAGACGGGCCCAATGATTGATGAGAGCACAAAGCAGGCGGCGCAGGAATACCTGGCCGCGAAGCTCACGGAAGAAGAGCAGATTTACGAAGAGAAGCACAATCTGGCACTGGCGGTCGCGCGCTCTCCCCTGGTTTGGAAGCATATTAAGGATTCCATTTTCGCGAAGTGCGGCGAGTGGAATGCGGTTACGGGAGAAGAGACGCTGACCTGCAAGGAAACGGCGATTGGAGATATCAGGATTTGGTGCGCGGCCCGGGCGAAACAGATGACGGTGCATTACGATTCCAAGAAGCTCTTGATCACGGTGAAGAACGCCGGGCGGCTGGAACATGAAAAAGACGTGATCCTGCGCATCGAAGGATACCGGACCGGCGCGGACCGGGCGGATCGGGATGTTCACCTGGTGCGAAACGAGCAGGCTGTAAACGCGGAACTGTTGATTGTGGGCGAGCTGCGCGTTTTGACGGGGTTGAGCCGCCAAAGACCCGCTTAGGGAAAGAGAACGATCGTTCCTTCCGCACCCTGCTCTCTCTAGAAAATCAAAGCAGGAAGATCGGCCCGCCTCAGAAGGCGGGCTATACAAGAACAAATTCGAAGAGAGGGCGCGCTGAAGTGCGCCCCTGCAGGTGGCGGGAATGGCTGAATTTCGGCGGAAACCCAATCGGTTGGCGGCGGAATCGTATCGTGGGCGGCGGGCTTATTTTCTGACGCTGTGCGTTTGCGAACGTAAAAAGGTTTTCACTGATGGCACGCTGGTCAGTACATTGCTCGCTCTTCTCGAGAAGACGTGTGCTGCTCATTCGTTCCGTGTTCATGCGTTCTGCTTTATGCCGGATCATTTGCATTTGATTCTAGTTGGCGAGAGCGAATCTTCGGAAGTTTCGCCGGTGATTCGGGCGTTGAAGGGAGCGGCCACGGAGGTGGTGCGCGCGAGCAGCATTTCAAGTCTTTGGCAGAAGCGATATTACGATCACGTTTTGCGCGGCGGAAAATCATTGGACGAGTCGGCCTGGTATGTCTTCTTGAACCCGGTTCGGGCGGGGTTGGTGAAAAGAGCCGGGGAATGGCCGTATTCAGGGTCGTTTGTATTTGCGCGGAAGGTGTTGGCGCGTCCGCCGGAGACATTTCATCCGCCGTGGAAGGGAGAAGTGGCGACGGGAGAGAAACTCAAAGGCAAGATGGCGAGGTAAACTCGCCGCTACAAAAGAGAAAAGCGAAGATTCTTGAGGAGGATTGGGAAGGCGGGAGTAGAATCGGGGCGGTACTCTTCCAGGAGACTCATGGAACAGGATCGACGCCGCAGCCCCCGGTATCCGTTCGTTGGATCCATCGAGATGCGCGAAGGAACGTCGGAAGACAAGAGGACAGGGCGCGTCAAAGAACTCAGCTTAAACGGTTGTTATGTGGATATGGAAAGCTCTTATCCGATAGGGACGCCGCTGTCGATAAAACTTTTCACCGCGACGGAATTTTTTGAAGCGCAAGCAAGCGTCATCTATTGCCAGCCCGATCTGGGAATGGGGCTGATGTTTCGAGAGACAAAGCCTTATTACCTGATGGTGTTGAGGAAATGGCTGCTGTCGGCGATGATGAGCAAAAAGGGGCCGCAGCCCGACTAGTGAGCGGGGCGGTCGGTGACGAGTTCGGGATGCTCGCGGCGAAAGGTTTCGGCGATGTGGCAGTTCCAGCAGACGGGCCAGTGCGTGGCCATGGTTTGCTGGAGGTTCTCGAGAGGAACCGCGTTCCACTGAACGGTCTTGCGCTGTTCGTCGACGAGGGCCGGCGGATGATCGTGCCAGTGAATTTCTCCGAAGGCCTGATGGCAATACACACAAGATTTTCCCGCGTACCACTGGTTGACAATGGCGGAGACCAGGCAGGCCTGCGGCGATTCCTGGATCTGCGCTAGACATTCCTGACCACAGCCTTCCTTCTCCGGCCAGCGGGAACATTCGCTCAAATGCAGATGCGGTGCGTGAAGGGTTGCTTCCACAGAGGCTTTTGCCGCAGCCACGCGCACGGCAGCGGGCTGATGATTCTCCGGGCAGGTAATGATTCTCTTTCCGCGGTACTTGAAGTAAGTGCGCAGCGCGCGGGCGAGTTCGACTGCCACAGAGACGGCAATGGCACCCGCCAGAACAAGAAGGACGTATTTCATGCTTCTTTCCCTCCCGCCTTGAAGGCCTCGCTAATCCTGTTTACATCTTTCAGCGCGCAGCGAGCAGTGATGGGCGTCACTGGGGTGTGTGACCGCGGTCATTCGGGCGAGGCCGGCCGGTCTGGACACTTGGACCGGGAAGAGACCCACAATCCGCGAGTTCTTGACGAAAAGGGATAGCGGCGGGAAGCGGGGAGAACGAGTCACTTGATGGTGCGGTTGGTCGAAATCGTGCGGGCCTCGGGACTCTTCGGGGTCCAGTCTTCGGGAGGAAAGGCCACACGCCAGAAGGCGGGGCGCGGTGCTGTAAACTCCAAACCGATCTCGGCTTTGCCGCCACGCACCGGACCGAGGAACGCCACATGACACTCCTGTTCCTCTTCCGTTTTGTTGTGCCGCATGTGAACCGCGCCGCCGCTGGTGAGACGAGCGGTAAGCAAAACCAGGGCTCCGTGGGCGTTGATGGCAAGAGTTTCCGTGAATTCCTCGAAATCGTGACCCTGAGCGTCCTTCCCGCGCAGGCGGATGGCGACTTGCATAAGAACGCGCTGACTGCGGCGCCGTGCGCCCGCACGCATGGGAGTATTCGAGACTTGAGCCATACAACCTCTCTACAAATTAACTATACCCGGCGGGATG
>JBGQDD010000108.1:0-8892 GCA_041495665.1 Candidatus Acidiferrum sp. | reverse complement strand
AGCCAGTGCGACAACGACCATCCCCAGGGATTGGGCAGCGGCTTCACGGCCAGCCAAACGGCAAGAATCGTCGCAAAATCCTGCCACGCGCCGGGTGGCTTGCGCTCGGCAGAGGCGGCGAGAGCAAGTGGAAGGAAAACGAGACCAGCGACGACAACGGCACGGGTGAACGCGAAAGTATTTGTCCCCAAGGCGTAAATCAGGTAGACAAGGAACACGGCGGTGCCGAGGAAGTAGCCGCTTCCGGCACCCAAGCGCGAGGCGAGGCTATCCGCAACGCCGCGCGCGGCAAGAAGCAACATCACTAGAAAGAAAAACGCGAAAGCCGTGAGCGTGGCAGCGAACGCGCGGCCGCCGTAGCCCAGCCAGGCGGAGTACAACGCTCCGGCTAGAGTCAGCGCAGCCCAGAGACCGAGCATCGCGAGGGGGCCGAGTTGGCGCGTGGCGGGCAAGCGAGAATTGTAACGCAGAGAGATGGCAGACCAAATTCAATCACCGGCCAGACGCCTCGCCTACATCGACTGGATGCGCGGCCTCGCTTGCGTGCTGATGTTTCAGACGCATTGCTACGACTCGTGGATGAGCCCGGAGGCCAAGAAATCGTCGTCACTGATTGCCTGGTCGCGGCTGGGCGGGACGCTGCCTGCGCCGCTTTTCATTTTCCTGGCGGGGGTGTCGTTCGCGCTGGTGACGGAAAAGTTGCGCGAGAAGGGAATCGAGCGGAACGTTATCGCGAAGCAAACGATTTTGCGCGGCGCTGAAATTTTTGGGATGGGATTGCTGTTTCGCGTGCAGGAATTTGCGCTCGGCTATCCCTGGTCGCCTTGGACAGATTTGCTGCGCGTCGACGTTCTCAATATTCTCGGGCTTTCCATGATGCTCATGGGGGTGTTGTGCTGGGCCACGGGAGATGGCGCCGTCGCTGCGTCCAGAATTCGCACTCTGGTCGCGGGAATTTTTACGGCGGTAACTGTGGCCATGGTGACGCCACCGCTTTGGACGACACATCGGCTGAAGTTCCTGCCGTGGCCCATCGAGTCCTACATCAACGGCGTGCACATCTTCAAAGAGCCGCAGCCGTGGCTTTTTCCGTTGTTTCCCTGGTCAGCCTTTGCCTTCGCGGGGCTCGCCGTGGGCTTTTTCCTTTTTTCTGATATTTCGAAGCGCCGAGAAGGGCTGATGTTTGCGGCGCTTGGCGGCACGGGAATCGCTGCATGTTACTCGTCGGTCTTATTCGATTCGTCGCGCGTGCGGCTGTACGCGGTTTACGACTACTGGCACAGCAATCCGAATTTCCTGCTGATGCGCTGCGGCATCTTGCTGATGATTCTTTTCCTGGTTTACGCGTGGTGCCGGTGGGGATTTGCGCAAAAAGGTTTTAGCCCGATCATTCAGCTCGGGAATACTTCGCTGTTGGTGTATTGGGTGCACATCGAATTTGTTTACGGAAGATTTTCCATCCTGCCAAAGGGGCAGTGCAGCGCGCTAAAAGCCACGGCGGGGCTGATTGCGATTTTCTCGGCGATGCTGATGCTGTCTTTGTTGCGGACAAATTGGAAAAAGTGGCGGGTCAGGGCTTCGAAGTAGGATCCTCGGGCAACTGCTGCGACCGCGGGATCTTGATGATGACCTCGCCGGGCCTGGCAAGTCCCAGCTCGTCACGGGCGATTTTTTCGATTTTGTGCGGATCGGTCTTCAGCTCGCGCACTTCCTGCTCGAGCTGCAAATTCTCCTTGTTCAACTGCTCCAGACCGGCGTTTACTTTTTTGATTTCCTGCTGCGTGCGGCGCAAGGCCAGATAACCGTGTGCGCCGAAAATATCGTGCACCACGAGGACCAGCACGAGCAGGCCGAGGAGCGCGGGCCCGTAATGGCGCAGGAGCGGCTGGATTTTTTCGTTGGCACCAGTCTTTTTCAATTTTGCAGTACCCATTGTGATGCTTCGCGCGTCAACTTCGCGGAAGCGGCGGCGCTTTCAGCTTCGACGTACAGGCGAAGCAGCGGCTCCGTGCCGGAAAGACGCAGCAGCATCCACGAACCGTCGTCAAACACAAATTTTGCGCCATCGGTACGGTCGATGGATACGACTTTCCGGCCGGCGAGTGTCGAAGCGTCCACGGCCACCCGTCTGACGGCGTTTGCCTTTTGTTCGTCGGAAAGATGAAGATTCTCGCGAACGGGCCAGAATTCGCGGCCGAGTTTCTTGTACATCGCGCGAACTTGCTCGCCGATGGAGGCGCCGCGCGAGGCGATCATTTCCGCCACCAGCAGGCAGGCGAGAATGCCGTCCTTTTCCGGGATGTGGCCGCGGATGGTGAGCCCGGCGCTTTCTTCGCCGCCCATTGCAATTTTGTCTTCACGGATGAGCTGGCCGATGTACTTGAAGCCCACGGGGGTCTGATAAACGGTTTGGCCGTGCAACTTGGCGACCGCGTCGATCATTTGCGTGGTCGCCACGCTGCGTGCCGCGGGCATTTTCCAATGGCGGGTTTCGACTAGGTAGTCGTACACCAGCGCGAGGATCAAGTTGGGCTGGATCCACGTGCCGTCGCGATCGACGATGCCGAAGCGGTCGGCGTCGCCATCGGTGGCCAGGCCCGCGGTTGCTTTCGAATCAACTACGGCCTTGCGTAGCGGCGCGAGATTTTCTTCGGAGACGTCGGGCCCGGTCCCGTCGAAGAGGCAATCGCGTTCGGTGCGCCTAGCTTGCACGGTAACTCCGTGATCGGTGAGTATGCGATCCAGATAGCCGGCGCCGCAGCCGTGGAGCGCGTCGACGACCAAGGATGGCTTGGCTTTGCGCAGCGTTTCGAAATGAACGAGCTCCTCTAGGCGCTTCAAATAGTTTTCGCGCAGATTAACTTTCTCGCCGCGGACAGACTGCGTCGCCCCGTGTGGAAGGGGCGGAACACCGCCTTTCGCGGCGAGCTGCGCGGCCCGCGCTTCGATATCTTTGGTAACTTCCGGCAGCGCGGGGCCCGCGTCGGCCGAAGAGAATTTGAGGCCGTGATACGGCGCGGGATTGTGGCTGGCGGTGAAGTTGATGGCGCCGTCGAGCTTGCGGCACACGATTTCGAACGCGATCGCTGGTGTTGGCGTGAAGGTCTCGCACAACAGCGTTCGAATGCCGTGGTGCCGCAGGATATCGACGGCGAGCTGGGAGAATTCTTCGGAGTAGAAGCGCGTGTCGTAGCCCACCAGAATCGTGGGCTCTTTGGCCTGGGCTTTCGCGTGCCCCGCGATGGCGGTAACCGCCAGGCGCACATTGGCGAACGTGAAATCGTCGGCGATGAGGCCGCGCCATCCCGAGGTGCCAAACTTAATGGGGGAGGTCGTCATGAGGCGGTATTCTAGACCGCTGATTGTTGAAAGTCGAAAGTTCAAAGTCGAAAGTTGCGGCGCATAACCTACAGCTCCGGGGGATTCCTGGTTCTCAGGTAAGCGCGCAGGATTGGGGGAGGGCGAATGATGAACAACGATGGGCGAAGCAGAATCGTGTTCGTGACATGTGCAGGGTTAAAGGAAGCAAGACGAATCGCACGCACGCTCGTTAGCAAGCGTCTCGCCGCGTGCGTCAATATTATTTTAAGCCCCGTCGAGTCGTTTTACACCTGGAAAGGCAAACTGGAGAAAGCGCGAGAGTATTTGCTGGTGATGAAGACGACGGCGAAGCGCCTCCCTGAATTGGAAAACGAAGTGAAACGTCTTCACAGTTATGATGAGCCGGAGTTTATCGCTCTCCCGATTACCGAAGGCTCCAGCGATTATCTCGCCTGGCTGCAAGAAAGCGTGAAGCGTTTGCGCTACGCTGCATCCTTTACCGCGCGCAGGTCCGGGGACTAGGTATTACACGTAGAGCAGCGCCTGGTCGAGGTCGGCGATGATATCTTCGACGTCTTCGATGCCGACGGAGAGCCGCACGAGGCCCTCGGTGATGCCGACGCGCTCCTGGACTTCCTTGGGCATGGAAGCGTGGGTCATCATCGCGGGAAGCGAAATCAAAGTTTCAACGCCACCCAGACTTTCGGCGAGCGAGCAAAGCTTGACGTGATTGAGGAATCGCCGCGCGGCTTCCAGCGAACCGACATCGAAGGAGAGCATCGCGCCCGGGCCCTTCTGCTGGCGGCGCGCCAGTTCGTGTTGCGGATGAGAGGGCAGGCCGGGGTAGAAAACTTTGCGGATTTTGGGATGCGCGTCGAGATGGCGCGCCACGGTGATGCCGTTGGCGTTGTGCTGGAGCATGCGAACCGCCAGGGTCTTGATGCCCCGCGAAACGAGGAAGCAATCCATGGGAGCCAGGCCGGTGCCGGCGGAGCGCTGGATGAAATAGATTTTTTCCGCATCCTCGGGACGCGTGAGCACTACGGCTCCGCCAGTGGAGTCGCTGTGGCCGTTCAGATACTTGGTCATGGAATGAACCACGATGTGCGCGCCCAGTTCGATGGGGCGCTGCAAATAGGGGCTCAGAAAGGTGTTATCGACCACCACCGAGAGGTTGCGCTCGTTGGCCAGCTTGGAAATCGCGGCGATATCCGTGACGCTGAGCGTGGGGTTGGCCGGCGTCTCGATGTACAGCATTTTCGTATTGGGACGCAGCGCCGTGCGTACCAAATCAGGCACGGACGTGTCCACGAAGCTGAATTCCAGTCCGAAGTGCACCAGGAGTTGCGTGGAGAGGCGGAACACGCCGCCGTAAACCGCTTCGGAGAGGACCACGTGATCGCCCGGGCGCAGCAGCCGGAAGACCGCGTCGATTCCCGCCATGCCGGAAGAGAAAACGTAGGCGCTGTGGCCGCCTTCGAGTTTGGCCACCGTGCGTTCCAGGGCTTTACGGTTGGGGTGATTCGTGCGCGCGTAGTCGTAGCCCTTGTTTTTGCCCAGCTCTTCGTTGACGTACGTGGAGGTTTGATAGATGGGC
Source organism: Candidatus Acidiferrum sp. (assembly GCA_041495665.1). GTDB lineage: Bacteria > Acidobacteriota > Terriglobia > Acidiferrales > UBA7541 > Acidiferrum. The sequence goes on along the minus strand of JBGQDD010000108.1, from coordinate 3,974 downwards.
GCGACGATGGCCCCGGTGGCGGGATCGGGTTCCTGCCCGACATGAATGGCGTTGGTGGCAAAACCCATTGTGCTCTCCTTCTGATTCTTGTTCTAAGCATGATGCAGTCAGTTTGACGTCCGGCGCTGACCGTTCGGGGTGAATTTCATTCTTGAAGCGTCCCCATCTTGCCTGCCGAGCAGTTTCTTGAGAAGTTACAGCAGCCCTATTAATGAGTCAAATGGCCGTTGCCCGGGGTTTCCACGGCGGAGCAGCGCCGGGGCAGCACCTCAAGTGGTAGTAGCATCCAATCTTAACGTGGCGAGACTTGACCTAGGCTGCGGTTCCGTAGACCATGGAGTTCACCGATTTATGAGATTTCCGAGTAAGTTTTTTGCATGCGTTTGCATCGCTGCCTGGGCCGTTATTGCCCAAGGGGTGGCCGCCCAGGATGCACCGGCATCGGCGTCCAAACCGCAGACTCCACCTTCCGCGAGCGACGTACAAAAGCGTATCACCATTGAAGTGACTGGCGGCGACAAGAGCGTTCCGGTGGAGAACGCCAGCGTGTACGTGAAATTCATCGAAGAGCACTCGCTGAAGAAGGACAAGAGACTGGAAATGAATGTAAAGACCAGCCGCGATGGCATCGCGCACGTTCCGAACGCGCCCATGGGGAGAGTTTTGGTTCAAGTAGTCGCCGAAGGATGGAAGACGTATGGGCGCTGGCTCGACATCACCGACCCGAAGCAGACTATCAAGGTGCACCTCGAGAAGCCACCGAAATGGTACTGATGGAAAATCTACTGCCGATCGTTGAGAATCAAGAGCTTAGGAAAAACAAAAGAGAAGAGTTTCGCTCGATTCATCGCTTGAAATCTTCCAACGAATTATTTTCCTGCTGCCGTGAGACTTTTCGCTGGACAGGTGTCCGCCTGAAAATTCAATGTTGCACACATATGGTGCAAAGAGGAGAAGAGTGTTGAAGGGTGAGAAGTTAGCAGTGCGCGGGCAGGGGATTTCCACAGCCTTATCAACATTTGTGTTGAAAACTTAATGCGGCAGAAATATTTTTTGCGGACTTCGGCACGCGTCTTGCCCGGTGGCCAGCAAGGTACTTTTGACTGGTACGAAATTGGGATGATAGAGTACAAAATTGGTTGCGCGCGATGACGGAAACCTACGACGGACCATTTTCCCTCCTCCAAATGTTTTGGGGCAGCATCACCGCTCGGCGGCTGCGCAGTTCTCTGAGCGTGATTGCCATTGCTATTCAGGTGATTCTCGTTCTGATGATCGCAGGTCTCACATCTGGCGTCATTTCCGAGTGGGGAAAGCGTGTCGAGGGAGTCGGCGCGGATATCCTGGTTCAGCCGCCAAACGCCTCGATTTTTTTCGCGTTCTTAAGTGTGGGGATGCAGGAGTCACTCGGTGAAAAAATTGCCGGGTTGAGCGGCGTGGACGAGGTGGCGCCGACGGTCATCCTCACGGAACCAAAGAACTTAGTGATGGTGTATGGGATCGATTACCAGCGCTTTAACGCGTTGAGCAAGGGTTTCCTGTTTCGCGATGGGCGGCCGTTCGAAGGACCGGACGAGGCGATCGCTGACGACATCATTGCGCAAACGCGTCACTTGAAGGTGGGCAGCCAGATCACGCTGTTAAATCATGCGTTTACAGTCTGTGGGATCGTCGGGCACGGAAAAGGCGCGCGATACTTCATTCCCATCCGGACGGCGCAGGAGATCGCCGGTGCAGAGAAGCGCGTTTCGATGTTTTATGTGAGAAGCAAAGGAGATACGGAAGCCACGCGCGCGCAGATCCTCAAGTTGATGCCGGAGAACAGCATCCGCTCCTTGTCGGAATACGTGACCCTGATGACTTCCTCGAACTTGCCGCAGTTGCGCCCCTTCACGCGCACGATGGTGGCCCTGGGAATTGTAGTCAGCTTCCTGGTGGTCCTCTTGAACATGCACACTATGGTCATGGAGCGCACACGCGAGATCGGGATTCTCAAAGCGCTGGGTTTCTCCAGGCTGGACATCGTCCGGATGCTGTTGGGCGAGACTCTTATCCTTACATTGATGGGAACCGGTTTGGGAATAGCGCTTACTTTCCTGACGCAGGCAATTTTGAAGCAGACGAATCCAGGCCTGACGATTCTGATTTCCCCGGCGTGGATCTTTTCTGCGACCGCGCTCGCCTTCGTGGGAGCCGCGGCCGGAGCAGTCTACCCCGCGCTCCGCGCCGCCAGCTACGATCCCGTTGTCGCGCTCGCCTACGAATAATTCCAATCTGGTCGTCGAACAATTGGCAAGTTTGCTCGGTTGCACTCCGCTTGGCGAAGCAGGGTGATCAACCGATTCGCTTGTCACCCTCGATATGGCTATTATAGGAGGGCACATTTCGACCTATGGAGCCCTTACCATGAAAATGGAACTGCCTCGCCCGGTACGAGTCAGCCTTGCCGCGCTTCTCGCACTCGTGGCTTTGGTTGCAGTGAGCTATGCCCGCCATCGCCAGAACAGTAATGCGGAAGGCCAGGCGCAGAACCGCCCCTGGATGAATACGCGCCTCTCCCCCGACGAACGCGCGGATCTCGTCCTGAAGGAAATGACTCTGGATGAGAAAATCGATCTCCTGCACGGCAACGGCATGCGCGGTTGGGGCAGGACTCGGCCAAACGCTCATCTGAGCAACGGCGGGGCCGGTTTTGTGGTTGGCGTGCCGCGGCTCGGTATTCCCATCCTTCAAATAAGCGACGCCGCCTACGGCGTGCGAAGCAGCGCGGAAAACGGCCGCTACTCCACCGCGCTCCCTTCGAATCTCGCCTCCGCCGCAAGCTGGGATCCACACGCCGCTTGCGAATACGGCACGCTCATCGGCCGTGAACTGCGCGCGCAAGGCTACAACATGACGCTCGGCGGCGGCGTTAACCTCACCCGCGAACCGCGCAACGGCAGAACGTTCGAATACATGGGCGAAGATCCTATCCTCGCCGGCACGCTGGTGGGCAACCGCATGAAGTGTGAGCAAGCCCAGCAGGTCGTCGGCGACATAAAGCACTACGCTGTGAACGATCAGGAAAGCGGACGCAACGAGGTGAACGCCGTCATCAGCAAGCGGTCCATGCGCGAAAGTGACCTGCTCGCGTTTCAAATCGGCATCGAAATTGCAAAACCCGGCGCCGTCATGTGCTCTTACAACGCCCTTAACGGCGACTATGCCTGCGAAAATAAATATCTGCTCACCGACGTTCTCAAGAAGGAGTGGAACTTCAAGGGCTTTGTCGTCTCCGACTGGGCCGGAACGCACAGCACGATCAAAGCATCCGCCGCGGGCCTCGATAATGAACAGCCCTTCGACCATTTCTACGGCGAGAAGTTCAAGCAGGCAGTCCAGTCCGGCACAATTCCTGTAGCGGAACTCGACGACCACGTTCACCGAATTCTGCGCGCGGAGTTCGCCGCCGGCATCATCGACAACCCGGTGAAAAAGAGCGTCGTCGATGTCGAAGGCGGTCTGGAGACCGCCCGCAAAATCGCCGAGCAAAGCATCGTACTGCTCAAGAACAGCTCCGGCGTTCTCCCGCTCGATCCGGCAAAAATTCATTCCATCGCCGTCATCGGCCCGCACGCGGACACCGGCATGATCTCCGGCGGCGGCTCGGCACAAGTGGACCCGCCCGGCCTTTCCGCTCCGAAGTGGCTGGAACACGTTTGGTTCCCCACCTCACCTTTGAAAGCTGTGAGCGCGGCAGCTCCCGGCGCCAATGTCCAATTCGACTCCGGAGCCGACAGGGAATCCGCCGCCGCTCTCGCGAAGAAATCAGACATCGCCATTGTCTTTGCCTCGCAGTGGACCAGCGAAGGAATGGACTTGCCCAACCTCTCGCTGCCTGATAACCAAGACTTGCTCATCGAACAAGTAGCCGCGGCCAATCCCAAGACCATTGTTGTGCTCGAAACCGGCACCGCCGTGACCATGCCGTGGCT
>JBGQDD010000107.1:0-9057 GCA_041495665.1 Candidatus Acidiferrum sp. | reverse complement strand
CATTTCATGCAGGAGCGCTACGAATTCCTGCCCGGACTGTGGCTCGCGAGCTTTTCGCAGTACGATTTCGACGGCCGCAAATTATTTTCCGGCTTCTCCGTTCACGAACGCACCTTTTATTCGAACTACCGCTACATCGGTCCCCCCAAGGAAGCCCTCGCAGCCATTCGCCAGGAGCTCGGGCATGCCGAGTTGGACAAGCCGCGCTCCGGCTCCGCCGATCGGTAAAACTTTTCCTTCTACAATGGGTTTAATGCGGCAGAATCCTCGGCCCTGCGAGACTGGAGGCTTTGTGCCCCGTTCGCTCTCATTCGCAATGATCTTGACTCTTTTCGCGGCCTTCTCCGCTGCCGCGCAATCTCCGGACAGCAGTGTGCCTGCGCCGCCGGCCCCATCGCAGGATTCCGCACCGACTGCCGAGGCAAAGAAACCGAAGAAAGTCTGGACCAACGAAAATCTTTCCGGCGCGACTGGCGCTGTCTCCGTTGTCGGCGACCCAAAGAACAAGCCGAAGCCGTCATCTTCCAAGCCCGCAAACGCGCAATACGTCGCATCGGTTCGCAAGCAACTCGACAAGCTGGAAGGACAGATCGCCGATATCGACAAGCAGCTCGTTGATCTGAAGAACTTCAGTGAGGGTAAACCCTCGACGTCCGCCAGCGGCATCAAACTTAACAAAAGCTACCAGCGCGAGCCTATCGAGGTGCAAATGCGCGCGTTGCAGGACAAGAAGAAAGATCTCGAGTCCAAAGTCGACGCACTCCTCGACGAAGCCCGCAAGAAAGGCGTCGAATCCAGCCAGTTGCGCTGAGTCCCGCGCGAGACACGCGCCTCTTTCTGCCTCCCGCCCTTCCTCGGAGAAAGTGCAGTCCCCTGTTAGAATGCGCGCTATGCGGGCCTTCCTGCCATTTCTGTTTTCGTTGTTCTTTGGCGTCACCGTACAGGCTCAGTGGTGGCAAGTTCAAACCAGCGGCATCGATACCAATCTGCGCGGCGTGAGCGTCGCCCGTGTTTCTAATGCCAAAGGTGTTGCCGCGTTGGCGGTGTGGGCTTCGGGTTCGAACGGCGTGATTCTCCGCTCTGCCGACAAAGGCAAGACCTGGCAGCGCCTGCATGTTGCGGGCGGAGACGCGCTCGACTTTCGTGGCATCGTCGCGTTCAACGCCAGCACCGCCTACGTGATGTCCAGCGGCGAAGGCGAAAAGTCGCGCATTTACAAAACTACGGACGGCGGCGAATCCTGGAGCCTGCAATACACGGACAAACGCAAAGAATTCTTCCTCGACACCATCGCCTGCCTCTCGGAGACGCACTGCTTCGCGCTCAGTGATCCCCTGGATGGCAAATTTCTCCTGCTCAACACAACGGACGGCGAGCACTGGAAACCGCTCCCCACCGGCAACATGCCCGCCGCGTTGCCCGGCGAAGGCGCGTTCGCTGCAAGTAATACTTGTCTCTTACTTTCCGGCGAAGAGATTTTTTTCGGTACCGGTGGCCCGGTCGCACGCGTTTTTCGCTCTCCTGATGCGGGCCGTACCTGGAACGCTGTGGAGATACCTATGGCCCGCGGCAACGCTTCCTCTGGAATTTTCTCCATCGCTCGTGGGGACGAAAAGGAAATCGTCGTTGTTGGCGGCGACTACCAAGATCCCCAGCGCGCGACCGCCGTTGCCGCGTATTCCCTCGACGAAGGCCGGACCTGGCAACTCTCCGCTCGGCAACCCGGCGGCTATCGCTCCTCTGTAGCATGCATTGATGATGCTTTGTGCGTGGCCGTGGGGCCGAACGGCGAAGACGTCAGCCTGAGCAAGATTACCGCTGCCCTCTGGAAGCCCACGGATTCGCTGAATCTCAACGCCGTGGCCATCCTGGACATCACACATGGCTGGGCCGTCGGTCCCAAAGGCACCATCGCGCGCTTCATCGACCATGCAATCATGTATCGTGGCACACCAAGCGATCCGCCGCCGACCGCATCTCCCATTGCGGATGTGAAACCCGGCGCGCATGCGATTAAAAAAGATGGAAATAGCCGTCGTGTTGTCCTAGCCGCACCGCAACCCCGAACAAATTGGCAAGATGCTCCTCGGTGAGAACACGTGATTTAGGCCCGTCGGCGAGGATGCGTCCTTCGCGCAAGAGAATCACGCGCTCGATCTCGGGAATGATTTCGGAGACGTGGTGGGTCACCAGCAAAATCCCGAGCCCGGATTGCGCCAGCCCGCGCATCGTCTCTCGAAGTTGGAGTTGCGCGCCAATGTCCAGCGCGTTGCTGGGCTCATCAAAAAGCAGCGTTTGCGGCTGATGCACCAGCGCCCGCGCAATCAGCGTCCGCTTGGCTTCGCCCGAGGACATCTCCGCGACCGATCGATCGGCGAGATGCGCAATGCCCAGCCGCGCCAAAGTTTCGTTCGCGCCCGCGAGATGTTCCGGATCGGGATGATGGTGTGGAAAGATGCGCGTGCTGCTGAAAAATCCCGAGATCACCACGTCACGGCCGGTAGCATCTGTGGTGCACGAAGTCAGCAGGTCCGGCGATACGATTCCGAGCAGCGAGCGCAGCTCAAAAATATCCCAGCGCTCGCGCCCCAGTATGGAAATGTGGGACCCTTCCCGCGCGAGTGGATAGCACTCCCGGGTAATGGTTTTGATCAGTGTCGATTTGCCGCAGCCGTTCGGTCCCAATATGCACACGTGCTCACCGCACGCGATCTCCAGGTTGAGGTCATGGAGGGCCACGAGGTCGCCACGCATTACCGTGACGTGCGCAAGGGAGAGCAGGGGCGCCGGGATGGAGTTCATTCTGGGCTCAATGCGTTGACCGCTTGGTGGTCACACGCAGGGATGACAGCGTCATCTTAACTGAGCGCGAGTTTGACGCAAGGGACTAGGGGAGGCGAATAAACGAGGAGGCGGCGAGGCTTGCCGGCATGAGGGATTGGAAGAAGATTCCTATGTCTCATTTTGAAACAGCCGTCGGCCCAATCCGGGCGTAAAAAATAAAAAGGAGGTGAAAACAGGTTCGTTCTCACCTCCCGGGGTGGGTGGGGTGTTGCATGACAATCCCCTCGGCGGCTCAGCAGGCCTGCCCTGCCAGGCAGGTCTGCAGCCTCACTCGCGTACTGCACGTGGCAATTCGTTAGGAGACTCACCACCAAAGAGCTTGTCTTTCTTCGCTTTGTAGCACCGCGGAACGCGCGTGTCAACGGCAAAAAAGAGAGCAGATCGACGGGAAAAACGCGGCCCTTCTTCAGTTCACACGGGAGCGTGAATGGCTGCGTTGCAGGCTGGATGCTTTTTGAACGCCTGCTTCAGCCCGGTTCCTTCTGTTTTTTCGCTTGGTCGAGGATTTCCCGCACCAGTCGGCCGAGTGTGGTGGGGCTGTATGGTTTTTGCAGGTAGTGTGCGTCGGCCGTAGCGGGCGCTACGTTTTCCGAATCCTGCGAATACCCGCTGGTAAAAAGAATGGGCAGGCCAAGGAACAAGGTCGTGAGCTTCGACGCCGCGGCCGCGCCGCCTAGTTTGGGCATGACGACGTCCAGAATCGCGAGGGAGGGCGCTTCTTTCTCACAGAGTCTAAGCGCCTCCTCGCCATCACAGGCGGCGAGAACGCGGTAACCGAGGTTCAGGAGCGTCTGGCGCGCCATCTCCCGGATGGATTCATGATCCTCGGCGATGAGTATGGTTTCCGAACCGCGCATTTCCACAAGTGCAGGAGCCGGTGCTTTCGCAGATGATCCTTCCGTAAGCAGGCCTTCGTGTGCCGGCAGGTAAACGCGAAAAAGACTCCCCTGGCCGGGCTCGCTGTAAACGTGTATAAAACCGCCGTGTTGTTTGACGATGCCGTAAGAGGTGGCCAGTCCCATTCCTGTACCCTTCCCGCGCTCCTTGGTTGTGAAGAACGGCTCGAAAATGCGCTCGCGCGTTTCGGAGTCCATGCCCAGGCCCGTGTCCGAAACCGACAGCACCGCATAGCGGCCGGGCGTGACGTACGGATAGAACCGGCAGTAAGAGTCGTCCAGCTCCACCATCTCGGTCTCGATCAGCAATCGACCTCCGCTGGGCATGGCGTCCCGCGCGTTCAAGCACAGATTCATGAGCACTTGCTCGAGTTGCGTCGGATCGGCCTTGACGGCATCGACCGCGGCAGTGATAACTTTGAGCTCGATGTCTTTTCCGATTACTTTGTCGAGGAAGCTGACCAGCCCGCTGGTGATGGTATTGATGTCCACGGGCTGCGGTTGCAGCACCTGACGCCGTGCGAAGGCCAGCAGTTCGCGCGTCAGCGCGGCAGCGCGATCCGCTTGTTCGCGGATGCGCGAAAATCGTTCGGAAACCTGGGGGTTCGCGCGATTCTGCTCCAGACCGAGTTCCGCCCACCCCAGAATCGCCCCTACCACATTATTGAAATCGTGCGCGATGCCTCCCGCAAGCTGCCCGATGGCTTCAAATTTTTGCGCCTGCCGCAACTGACGCTCCATGGCGCGCAGCTCGGTGACGTCTTCGGCGATGATTTCGATGGCCCCGGCATGATCGGGGATGGAGAGAAGGCGCACGTGGAGACGCACGGCCACGATGCCTCCATCGCGCCGCCGCCAGTCGCTTTCGGCGCCGTGAACTTCTCCACGTTCGCGGCACGAGGCCATGAGCTCGGCGTACTGTTCGGGAAAGCGGAAGATGTCCCGCATCAGATTGAGTGCCTGCAGCTCCTCGCTGGTAGTGCAGCCGAGGATGGAGAGAAACGCAGGGTTGGCATCCAGAAAAGTGCCGTCCGCGGCCACGCGGGATATCCCGTAGATGGAGTGTTCCACCAGGTCGCGGTTCCGCGCCTCGGATCGGTCGAGAGCTTCCTCCGCGTGCTTTCGATCCGTAATGTCTATGGCCATGACTGCGACTGCCGATACCGTTCCATCCTCCGCGCGTAGGGGGTAATAGTTTCCCAGCCAGTTCCGCACGGTTCCAGGTTTCTGAAGTGTGCCGCCCTGTAGTTCGACGTTCGAGATGGACTCACCCGTCTGGAAAACCTTCCGCAGATTGTGTTCTGTTGCGTTCGCGAAGTCTGGTGCGACCTCCCGGAGGGTAAGACCGATGTGCGCGGCGGCGGGAAGCCCATTGAATTTCGAGACTTCGTCGTTGACGCGCAAGAAACGCATGTCGCGGTCGAATACCGCCAATGCGATCGGTAGCGAGCGATACAGCAGATCCAGTTCGGCAAATTGCTGGCGGGCCAGCGTTTCACTGTCCGCCAGGGCAGTTTGCGTTTGCTTGGATTCCTCGCGGAGCTCCTTTTCACCGATGGCACGCTTCAGCGCCACGGGAAGACGTGAGATGCGGTCTTTGAGAATGTAGTCGGTCGCACCCTGCTTCATGCATTCAACCGCGGCTTCCTCGCCCAGCGTCCCGGTCACCAGGAGAAAGGGAATGTCCCGGCCGGTTTCACGCAACTCCTTGAGCGCTTCCAGACCCGTCCAGCCCGGAAAACGATAGTCGGAGAGGATCGCGTCGAATTTTTCCTGCTGCAACGCGCGGCGAAATTGCTCCCGATTCTCGGCCAAGGTGTAGTCGATGCACAAGCCGGCTTCCCGGAGTTCATGGAGTATGATCTCGACGTCATTTCGCGAGTGTTCCAGGATGAGCACATGCAGCGGCGCCATGGCCTTCAGAGTTCCGAATTCTTCAAGTGTGCCTGATTTCATGGGGCCCCCGGGGTTGTTCATCTTTCCTTAGCCGCGTTAATCGTCTGACGCGGCGCTGCCTCTCCGGCAGCTTGAACCCGCGCAGACGGCAACTCCGTCTCGACACTGTTCAGAAATTCGGAAAACGTAATACCTTCCTTGGGCGACCAGAAACGTGCGTTCATGCGGAGTTCGAGCGGGCCCCACGGGCCCATGTCGCGATTGAGCACGGCGATGCGCTTTTCCACGCGCTGGCAGAGCACCGGTGCGCTGGGCTCTACCGCGTCGACAGCGAGTGCCGCGAATTGCGACTCCTCGAGACGGGCCACGATGTCCGTCCGGCGGAAACTGCCGGATAGAAGCGTGGCCACCCCACGCAAGGACTTCTCGACGGCGTTGGAACCATGTCCCGCGCGCAGCATTGCCAGATTTTCAATTCTCATGCACAGCAAGACGAGAGTGCTCTCATTGCGCTTCGCCGTTTCCATCGCGCGCTCCCCGAGCGTGAGAAATCCTTCGCGGATGTAGAGTCCGGTCAGGGAATCTCGCAGGAGATCGGCCAAGCCCGCGAGTGTGTTGTGCTCCAGAGCCGCGCGAAGTACACCTTCGAGGGTCCGGCGATCGATGAATCCTTTGATGAGATAATTTTTGGCCCCTTGGCTCAGGCTTCGTGCGGCGCAATTCTTATCGCTGCCGTCGGCGAGCACGATTAGGGGCACCTCCGGCGCCGAGCGGTGCACGCGGCGCACCGCGTCCAGCGGATCAGAATGCGCAAGCGACAGATCGAGGAAGATGACCTCTGGATTTGCGATTTCGACCGTGGCAATGAGCGTCGTGACCGAGGAAACGTTGGTCAATTCCAGACTCTCTTGACCCTCTGGGTAGAGCGCACGCAGAGCGGAAGCGGTCTCACCGGGATCTCCTTCTGCAAGTAATATGCGCAATTTCTTTTCATTCATGCGTGTTGGCTCGCTTCCGCGGAGGCTCGCAGAGAGAGGGGATCGCGTGCGGCAAGAACGGCAAACGATTCGAATCCGGTGTCAGTCCACCTGCGGCGACACTTCATCGCAAGCCTGCTCAATTCACGAGACTGGAGAGGGCAGTCCTCTGGACCATCAACTGTATGTGAAGGGGGTTCATCCATTTTGCCGCAGCGGCGGCAGGAGTCAAGCATTCTTCGATCCGCGTTACCAATGTGCTAAGAATGTACCGGATTGGAACCTGCGCGCCGCAAAAGAAGAGCTGTCAATCCCGCGAGCAAGCCGCCCGTGATGATGATGCCCTCCCAAACGATGCCGGTTGCAAGAACTTGCGACGCCGGTGCACCAAACGGCGCGAGCAGGACCACCAGCGCCGCCTCGCGAATTCCAATCCCGCCTTGCGTGATGGGCATGACCGCGGCGATTTTGGCAAGTGGCCACGCGAAGAGCCACACACGCAGCGGCAGACCCAGTCCACAAGTGATTCCCAGGAGAGCGGTAAGCAAAACGTAGGTGCCCTGCACCGAAGTTCCCAGCAACCAGCCAAGAACCAACCGCCAGGGACGGCGCGAAACCGCGCGGATCGCGTGACGAAGTTGCGCGAGCCTGCGCCGGAAACGAATGGAGCGGCCGCGCAAAAGCGGCCGGCGCAAGGCCACAACGAGACCGAAAAGAATTGCCGCGGCAAGGATGCCGGCAAAGAGCACGCGCTTCGCCGGCGCCTGCAACGGAACGGGCAAGGAACCCGGCAGCAGCAGCAGGCCCAGGGAGACGAGCGTGAGTTGAGCGGCCACATCGAGAAAACGGTCCGCCACATTTCCGGTGATCACCGCGGCCGGACGCGGACTGTGCGAAATCCCGACGGCGATGCGCGCGACATCGCCGCCGATAATAGAAGGCAGAAAGAGCGCTCCGAATAGCCCGCTCGTGTAGCACTGCGCGCTGGCTGCAAAGCTAAGTTGAGCGCCGGCGGAATTCACCACCGTGTGCCACTTGGTGATGCCGCCTGTCAAAGCCACCAGATAAATCAGCAGCACGGCGATGAAGCGCGAGAGAGGGACGCGCGACAAGGCGGTGCGCAGCGGCGACATCGGTAGCAGATGAAAAAGAATTCCAAGAATCAACAGCGCCGCCGCCCAGCGCGCTGCAAGATAAATCCATTTCCGGCTGGATTTATGCGGCTGGCGGTCTGCGCTCATTATCGGAAGATCGTTTTCTAAGGGAACAAATCACGCGCCGAAGATTTCGTTGATTTTTTCCGCCAGCACAAAATCGTAGTCGCTGATGCCTTTTACACTGTGCGTATTCAGGTCGATGACCACTTTGTTCCACACGTTGAACCATTCCGGGTGATGGTTCATCGCTTCAGCAACGAGCGCGACGCGCGTCATGTTGCCAAATGCCGTGACGAAATCTTTGCACATAAACTCCCGGTGTAGCTTGTCATTCACGAGACTCCATCCTTTGGCCTTGGAAAGCAGCGATGTAATTTCGGCATCGGTAAGTCTTTTTGCAGGCATGGCGCATTCCTCCGGAATCGGCTGGCGTTCTCTCCAGCCATTATGCGGCGCAAGCCATGCGCCAGCAAGAATTCCGGCTTTGCCGGCGCGAGATGCAGACTTTCTGGCCGCTTGGAGCGGTTCTTCGTTGAACGCGCGCGGGAAATCCACTATTGTAAGGGATTCCTTTGAAGCCAAAGTGCGCGTTGTGCGCGCATGCCAACGGAAAGCGGAGAGCGACGTGAAAAAGAAAATTCGCGCCATCCAGTATGGTGTCGGTCCCATCGGCGCATCCATTGCGCGCCTGATGCGGGAAAAACAGGCCATTGAAATTATCGGCGCCATCGATACCGATCCGGCAAAGGTCGGACGCGACTTGGGAGAAGTCATCGGCGCGAAGGACGCGCCGTGGGGCGTGACCGTTTCCGCGGAAGCCAAGGAAGTGCTGGAGCAGGCCGCGGACGTGGTGATCCATTCGACGTCGTCGTCGCTCGCGAAAGTGATGGACCAGTTGTTGATGTGCCTGGAAGCGGAATCGTGCATCGTTTCGACTTGCGAAGAATTGTCGTATCCGTTCCGCACGCATCCGGAACTCGCGGCGAAATTGGATACTGCGGCGAAGGGGTGGGGCGTGGCGCTGGTTGGCACGGGCGTGAATCCCGGCTTCGTCATGGACAAACTGCTCGTGACGCTGGCGGCCGTTTCGCAGCGCATCGAACACGCCAAAGCTCTGCGCGTAGTAGACGCGTCGAAGCGGCGACTGCCGTTGCAGAAAAAAATCGGCGCTGGCATGACGGTTGAAGAATTTCGCGCGCAGGTGAAAGCCGGCGTCATCAAGCACGTCGGCTTGCCGGAGTCCGTCGCGATGGTGGCGGACAGCTTGAATTTGCCGGTCGAGCAAAT
>JBGQDD010000106.1:0-9147 GCA_041495665.1 Candidatus Acidiferrum sp. | reverse complement strand
TTTCCATCACTCCCCTGGTGAGCAAATCGAATGAGCGCATCGGCCGTCTCCTGCTCTTCGATGACGTGACCCAGCGAGAGCGCATGGAAGAGCAGATGTCGCAGACGGAAAAGCTGACGTCTCTTGGGCTTCTCGCGGCCGGCGTCGCGCACGAAGTGAATACCCCGCTCGCGGTGATCTCCAACTACATTCAGATGCTGGCGAAGCAGATGCCGGAAGGCGACCCGCGCCAGTCGATCATCGAAAAGATCGTCAAGCAGACCTTCCGCGCCAGCGAAATCGTCAACAATCTGCTCAATTTTTCGCGCACCGGCGCGGCGGAAGCAGCGGACATAGATGTAAACCGTGTTGTCGAAGAGACCTTGTCGCTCGTGGCGCACCCTCTGAAAACCTCGCACATCCAGGTGGTGAAACAACTCGGGGAACCGCTGCCCGCCGTTCGCGGATCAGCCAACAAGCTGCAGCAGGTTTTCTTGAACCTTTTCTTGAACGCGCGTGATGCCATGCCCAGCGGGGGAATGCTCGAAGTCCGCACCGCCGCGCACAACGGCAGCGTTGAAATCGAAGTGGCGGATACGGGCGCCGGCATACCCCGCGAACTCATCCATCGCATCTTTGACCCGTTCTTCACCACCAAAGCCAGCGGCCGCGGCACCGGCCTGGGTCTTTCCGTGAGTTACGGCATCATCAAGGAACACGCCGGGAAGATTGATGTGCGCTCGACGCCCGGCAAGGGCACCTCCTTCCACGTTGAGTTCCCGGCAGTCAGGAAAGCGGTCCATGTCTAAGGGTTCCATCCTGGTCGTCGACGACGAATCAGAAATCCGCGAAGGCCTCGAACTTCTGCTGAGAGGTGAAGGCTACGGCGTCTCCAGCGCGGAAACGGGTGAATCCGGCCTTGAGAAGCTAGAACAGCATCCTTACGATCTTCTCCTGCTGGACGTCAGCTTGCCGGACCGCAACGGTCTCGACATGCTCAAGGAGATTCACCGCCGCGACCCGCAACTCTCCGTGGTCCTGATTACCGCCTACGGCTCGATCGATATGGCCCGCGCCGCTTTCAAGAATGGCGCGATGGACTACATCACCAAGCCGTGGTCCAACGATGAATTGCTCGCGCAAGTGGCGCAGGCCGTGGAATCGCGCCGGCTTCGCGATGAAAACGTACAGCTTAAACGCGCCCTGAAGCAGCGCTTCAATTTCCCGAACATCATCGGCAAAAGCGACAAAATGCAGGTGCTTCTGAACCTCGTCGCGCAGGTCGCGCCTTCGCGCTCCACGATTCTCATCAGCGGTGAAAGCGGCACGGGTAAGGAACTCATCGCCAAGGCGGTGCACTCCGCCTCCACCCGCGCGGACAAAGCCTTTGTGCCCGTAAATACGGGATCGATCCCCGTGGATCTCCTGGAGTCCCAGCTCTTCGGCCATGTGAAGGGCGCCTTCACCAGCGCCGTTGCTTCCAAGAAGGGCCTCTTCGAAGTCGCCGATCAGGGCACCATTTTCTTCGATGAAATCGCCACCATCAGCCCCGAAACGCAGGCCAAGCTTCTGCGTGTAATTCAGGAGCGCGAATTCATGCGTCTCGGCGGCACCGAGCAACTCAAGGTCGACGTGCGTATCGTGGCTGCTTCCAACGTCGACCTCCTTACGCTCGTGCGCGAAGGCCGCTTCCGCGAAGATTTGTACCACCGCCTGAACGTGATCCACCTCCAGATTCCGCCGCTGCGCGACCGCCGGGAAGACGTGCCCCTTCTGCTGGCGCATTTCCTGGAGCGGTATTGCCAGGAAAACACCAAGCCACTCCGGCAGTTTACGCAGGCGGCAATGAAGCTCATGATGGATTACGACTGGCCCGGCAACGTGCGCGAGCTGGAAAACGTAGTCGAGCGCGCGGTCGTCCTCTCCAACCAAGAGCGTGTTGACGCGGACCTACTCCCGGAAAGCATTCGCAGCAAGGAAATCGTTCGCGGTGTGCGCTTGCAGCTTTCGGAATTTTTGCCGCCGCTTCCGGGCGAACCTGGTTCACGTTCCTCCGCGGACCATCCGCAGCCGTCTTTGTTCCAGATCATGGACGAAATCGAGCGCCGCATTATCATTGATATGCTGGAGCGCACCGGCTGGAACCAGACCGAAGCTTCCGAGCATTTTCTGATCCCCCTTTCAACGCTCAACCAGAAAATCAAGCGGCTCGGAATTGATGTCCGCCGCCGCGGCCGCAGTGATGAAACGTTGACCGCCTCGATAGGAAAATAGCCGCCGGCTGGCCTCCGGAAATCTCTCCTTGATGAACTGCCCCGCGAAATAGCCTGCCCAATCACGTAAACTACGCTTGGAACGCCATGGCCGAGTCCACATCTCCATTTGATCCAGCCGATACCACTTCCTTCGCGAACGAATGGCTCGTGCTGCTCGAGTGCACTTCTTCATCGCACGATCGCGAACGGCTTGCAGGCTTGCTCCGTTCCGCGGATTGGGCGCGCTTGCTTGTCCTCGCGGAAGAGCACGGCGTGGCCGGCCATCTGGCAGCGTGCCTGCGCGGTCTCGAAGAAAATCTGGTCCCGCCGGAAGTCAGGCAGACGCTGGTCGATCGCCAGCGCGCGCAGATTTTCTTTACTTTGCGTCTGACTGCGGACTTATTTCGCATATTGGATTGCTTCAATTCGGAGGGAATCGGCGCCTTGGTCGTAAAAGGGCCGGTGCTGGCGGTGCAGGCTTACGGCGACCCGGCGATGCGAAGCTATGGCGACCTGGATCTGCTCGTTCGCCAGCGGGACATTCGCCGGGCCACGGAATTGCTGAGCGCTGCAGGCTTTGCGGCCGCGGTCCCGCTCAGCGCCATCGACGCCGGGAAAATACCCGGCCAGTATCTCTTTTCCAAGCCGGATTCCAAACTCATCGTCGAGCTGCACAACGATCTCACCTTGCGCTATTTTCCCCGCCGGCTCCCCCTCGAGGATTTTTTCGCGCGGCAAATCCGCGTGCGCCTCGATGCCCGTGAAGCTCCCGCCCTTTCGGTGGAAGACGAACTCGTGCTGATCTGCATCCACGGTGCAAAACATTTTTGGGAACGCTTGATGTGGATCGCCGATGTCGCTGCGCTGGTTTCGCGCCAAACGGGTATCGACTGGAAGCGCGTTGTGGATTCGGCGAATGCTGTGGGAGCGGCGCGCATGCTGCACACCGGGCTTCGCCTCGCCGGAGACTTGCTCAAGGCGCAACTGCCGAAGAAAATTCTCGCGATGGTGCAGGCTGATGAAGTGGCTACCCGGCTCGCGGAACAAATCTGCCAGTGGCTGCCCACCGCCGGTTACGCGCCGCCCGGACTTTTCGAGCGCGCGGCTTTCCGATTGCGCATGCGCGGCGATCTGATTGCTGCTCCCGCCTATCTGCTCCGACTGTTGTTATCTCCTACCGAGGAAGATTGGCGGGAAGGCGGGGAAGGAAGCCCGCATAAATTCCTCGACGTGGTTCGCCGGCCGTTCCGGCTCGCGCGCAAGTATGGCCGCGCCGGCAAGAGCTGATTTGCCGGAGTTTGTGATTGACGCCAACAAGTCCGCCAAGTCCCGCTGATTGCGCACAAAAAAACCGCGCGGACTGTTTTCCAGCC
Organism: Candidatus Acidiferrum sp.; assembly: GCA_041495665.1. Taxonomy (GTDB): domain Bacteria; phylum Acidobacteriota; class Terriglobia; order Acidiferrales; family UBA7541; genus Acidiferrum. Next base: position 5,540 of record JBGQDD010000106.1, on the reverse strand, counting down.
CACGCGGTTCCTTGCTTAACTCGCTGCCTTCAATTAACCGTCAGCGCCACCGTAGCCGTGTGCACCGTAGCGCCCGAAGTTCCGGTGATCGTTAGATTGGTTGTGCCTTTTGGCGTCCGCGGTCCATGCGGTCCCGAGCAGCCCGCCAGCACGATGAAGAGGGCCATCGCAGTTACCATCCCCAACCGCGTGCGAAGCCGTTGCGTCTTTGGCAGCAGGAACAGCAGCATCAGTGCCAGAACCAGCGGAACGACTTGCCGCCAGGATACCGGCGGAGTGGGCACTCTCGCCGGCGGAACCAGCAGCGCCGTCGTCGTCACCGTCACTGTCGATGTCACCGCTCCGCCGTTAGGCGTGACCGAAGCCGGCAGCGGTGTGCAAGTCGCCAGCGCAGGCGCTCCCGTGCAAGTCAGCGCCACCGGCGAACTAAATCCTCCGATCGGCGTGACCGTTACCGTGAAGTTGACTGCCGATCCGTCCTTCACCGTTGCCGTCGCCGGCGCCGTCACCGTGAAATCCGGCGGCGTGTTCGTACCGCTGCCGGTCAGGGAAACATTTTGCGGACTGGTGCTATCGCCGTCGGTAAGAACCAACGTCGCCGCTTCGGCCCCCACGACCGATGGCTTAAAAGTTACGCTCACCGTGCAAGGAGTGGCCGTTGAAATGTTAGGGGTGCAAGCGGCGGCTGGAGTGGCCGTAAAGTCCGCCGCATTCGCGCCTGTCAGCGTAGCGCTGGTGAACGCAATCGCTGCATTCGTGTTGTTTGTCAGCGTCACGGTTTGCGCCGCACTTGGCCCAGGAATCAGCACAGTCCCAAAATTCAGGCTTGTCGGTGACACAACCAGCGTCGGGATCAGTGTCAGCTTTGCCACGAACGCATCGGATGCTCCCTGCAGGTTCGGCTGGAACGCTCCAGCGGGGAAAACCGGGAAACTGCTTGCCGTGGAGGACGTCTGGCCTGTGATGAATGCATCGGGAGGGTTCGAGGCGTCGAGGGCAATGGAGAATCCCTGTTCCGGACTTGCGCCGTTTCCGCCAAAAAACGTGGAATATACCAAAACTGCCGCACCACTACCGCCGGGACTAATCTTGGATACAAAACCATTGCCATTCGTCCCGGGGAGCACAGGCTCAAGGGCTCCCGGTGTCACCGGGAAATCCGCTGAGGAAGTTGCACCCACAACGTAAGCGTTGCCTGTGCCATCTGCTCGTATGGCATTACCGGTGTCGCCGTTCGAACCTCCGAGGAAGGTCGAATACTGCAGGGAGGCAGCCCCCGCTTTCCCCGTGTCCACAAGGCTGACAAAAGCGACGCCTTTGGCATTCCCTGTTGTCTGAAAGGCTCCAGTGGTGGTTGGGAACAACAGGGAATTGGTCGATCCCGTCGCATAGGCAACATTATTTGGGCCCAGCGCGATCCCAACGCCGAAATCGAGGACTTCGCCGCCCAGATAGGTCGAATAGACCAGCGAAGCGTTGCCGCTTTGCGTAGTGTCGATCTTGGTCACGAAGGCGGTCCCCTGGACATTACCTGCGGGAGAAATCGTTTGGAATCCGTTCGCGGTCGTCGGAAAGTCAGTCGAGGCCGTAGCACCCACGATGTAAGCATTGCTCGAAGAATCCACTGCCACGCCAAACCCGGCATCCGCAAACAACAAGCTTGCCGCATTTGCACCCGTGCCACCCAGGTACGTGGAGTAAATCAAGGAAGCGTTTCCGGACTTAGTCGTGTCGATGCGAGTCAGAAATGCGTTGCCATCTGTAACGTCGTTTGGGGTGGCCTGAAAAGCGTTCATGACCGGAAAATCTGTCGGCGCGAATACCGGTCCCGCGTTCGGTGGGGAAACTGTAATTCCAGTCACATACGCATTCCCGCTCGCGTCCACTGCAATGGCATTGCCAAAATCCGAGAGCCCACTAGTCGATACACCCGTTCCGCCGATGTAGGACGAATACACAAGTGAATTTGTGCCGCTGATCGATGGATCTATTTTCGAAATGAAACTCGTCCCGATGCCTAAATTCGCTAGATTTGGGCTTTGCTTGAAGCCAGCAATAGTCCCCTGAATCGTCCCATCAGTAGTTGGGAAAGTACTCGAAAACGTCTGCCCCGTCACGTAAATCTTCCCGGTTGGATCCAGGGCCAGCGCCACTCCTAGCTCGCCTGTGTTTCCCGCCAAGTAGGTTGAGTAGAGTTCCGCAGTGCCCGTGGGATTCATCTCCGTAACAAACACAGCACCAAGAGTTGCACCGCTTGCTGGTGGGCTCGGATCAAAGCCACTGCTAGTCGTTGGAAAGTCATTTGAAAACGTGGTGCCCGCCACAAATGCGTTACCGGTCGAGTCCACCGCAATTCCCAGTCCCGGAGACGCCCCCTCGTCCGACGAGCCGCCAAGATACGTCGAATAGTTCAGCACTGGATCAAGGACGAGTGGTTCGCTTCGGTCATAAGACGGCACAGAAAAGGTGACTTGATGGTGCTTCGCAAGGGCGTAGCGACCCGCGATCTCGTGCCGCTCCCCTTTCACCATCTGATATACGACCGGCTTTTGCAGCACTACTTCTCCGTCCGGCACGCTCAACACCACATCGCCGCGCGCGCTGATCCGCAGTTTCCGGGCGCCTTGCAAATCGAGCCGAATGGCCTTGGGGTCAGCTCCCGGCGCAACAACGAAGTCATATTCCAACTGTCGTTGGTGCCCGTAAAAGACCAGGTCCACTCCGGGATAGATGTCGGCATACTTCACCCGCCCATAGGAGGGTACGTCGGTGTGCCACTTTTGAGGATCGCCGCCAATAAAGTAATTCGTTCTCTTCGGCAATTTGTCCATCCCGCTGATTCCTGCGGACGGATTTGCTCCTTTCAGGCGCATGCGTACGACAGCTATCGTCCGGGCGCGGGAAGCTTGGCGAAGCGCCCGCGCCGTTTTGAACCGATGGCGCGGCGACAAATCATATGAGACGGGAGTTCGCAGGGCGAGGACCGCTTCACGCGGCGTCAAGAAGAGTTCATAGCCAGCACCGTGGGAAACGTAGCGGACTTCCTGAGCCGTCTGCCCCACGTTTTCCTCAAAGCTCAACGGCAATTTGCCATAGGCTTCGATCCACTTGGGACGCTCTTTGTCTTTCGCTGCTTGCGCCGCTCCGCTCGTCCTGGTGGACGAGAGTCCTGTTCCGCTCTGAAGCCGGTGCTTCTCTGTGCTTCGGAAAGCCGCAATGAGCGTGAGACCGCAGACAAGTCCAGCAACGCTGATATACGTTATTACCTTCGCCCAAGAACCCCGCGTTTTCATCATGCCCTTCCTCCTAGGTCTTCGAGTCTGCGCCTGTCCTCACGGCAAGCACTTCCGGCCGGTATACTTGCCGTCGACACACCCTCCATCAGTTCCGAATTGGAACGAAACAGAACCCTGCTGGGCAAATTGGATTTTGGGATTCTGGGACATGAGGGTCGCATTGCGCACGCCGCCAACAGTGTGCTCCAAATCGGAGCATCACGTTCCGAAACGGGAAACGCTCTTGTATCCTATCAGAAAACGCTCAGCTATCATCGCAGGTTCTAAGAAATCTCCGACTCCATCAGGATCTGGCGGACCCCGGGAAATCCAGAGATTCATAGTCCTCTCGGATGACTCTGCAGAGATCCTCAATCCGGGTCGCGTCTTTGTTTGGATAGATTCGACGGACGGCCACACGCGAAACCAGTTGACCGAGAACCTCAAACTCTTTCGCGCGCATGTCGCGATCAAGGATCTTGTTTGCGTAGGTGTCTGCCAGCAGGGCCAAAAGCGCGCTTTGAGGTCGCATGGCCTCAACATAAGGAGCTGGATCGGGGCGGCGATCGCCCAGAAGATAGATCGCCCCAAGAGGGAGGGCACGGTTTTCGTAACGCGTTCCCTCCTCTCCAAGAAGGAGACAACGTTTGTCCCAATCCGCGAGGAAGCGCGGGAATTCTTCCGCGGAACCGTACAACATCTTCACGGAATCCGGCCATAGGCAGAGATAGGGATATGCCGGCTGGACATAGAATTCCCCTCCTCGCCTCTCAAGTGTGACAATGTCATCCGACAGGGCTCCATGCCCTTGCCGGGTGAAGGCTGCGGCGATGGTCGACTTCCCCGCACCTGCTGTACCGACAAACGCGACACTGCGCTCTCCGAACGACACCGCACTGGCGTGCAGGCAAGTCACACCTCGCAGACGCAGCAAGAGTCCAAGCACAGGCCCGAGCAGATACGAACATGCGCTTTCGAGCGACAATCGATCCGGCCAGGTCGCCCACGCATTTTCTCCTTTCCGATCCAGCCAGAACTGGGTGCCGTCCGCATATGCGAGCCGTACATAAGCTCCTTCATTGACATTCAAAATGCGCAGCGACGGTTCCCCGGTTGGCTCGGTATCCGAGCTGACGTACGTCAATTCTTCCGGACCAAATGCATGGCCAGCGGCGGAACCCGGCGGAATTCCAAGGTGCAATCCAACGTCGGGATTCTCAATGGATGAAGTCGCTGGGCTTACCCCGGGGAGGGGAAGATTGGAGCGAAAATGCAATCCGAAGAAGAAGTAGTCGAAAAGCAATTCTTTATGTGTGGGATTCCGGAAACTCTTGGGGAAAATATTTTGGCTGCGGCAATCGTACTGCCATTCTAGTTTCGTTCCAGTTTCCGCGCGCCGCCAGCAAGTTAAATCGCTATATTTCAATCAAATTATGAGTATGACGGTCTTACGTGCGCTCTTAGATGTGTGTCCTATTCGACCGGGCACCTCTGCCGCCATCCCGTCTGCCATTCCTTCCTACCGCCTGCGTCAGTTCCCGCACTGTCCCGTAAACGGTCAACGTGGGCTTCGAATATGGCTTTTTCGTCTCCCGTCTAACGGACTTAACCATTACCAGCCTCCACATGCATGTTATATCGAACTCTCCGCGCCGACTGCAACCAAATGTTGAGGCAGTAGGGCCGAAAGTGAGTACGTATCTGCTCGGGATTCATCTTACCATGCAGGGGCACTAGCGCGGAGCATTCAATGAAGCGATCTGAATCCTTGCTCCAATGCATCTGATTTAACCCCTCGGCCCCGGTTTTCTGCATTTGAGCCGAGACCGGATCGCCCTGCAACGGCGTTTTCGGACGCATTCGAATGCGCTCGGGAATGCGCTCGGCCATCGCCTCCCGCAGTATCATCTTTTCGAAGAACCACGGAAAGGGTGGAAGTGCCAAAAGATAATTCACGATCCGCAAGTCCAGAAACGGATACCGCACCTCCAGCGGATAGGGCGTCATTCCGGCGTTCTCCTGTTCGAACATCTGCGTCCAGTGTGGCAGGGAAAGAGAGGCGTGGGCGTCCGGAACAATAGGATGCCGGCTGGGCATCACAGGATGCTCGCACAGTTCTTGCCATCGCGTCTTGAGCTCTGCACGCTGGAAAAACTCCAAGTTGAACCATTCTGGAAAAACCGGCATGTCCGGATCCTTGCCGATGATTCTCTTCATCCGCGTGCGAATGCCGCGCCACGGAAAAGGTCTAATCCAAAAATAGTT
>JBGQDD010000105.1:0-9203 GCA_041495665.1 Candidatus Acidiferrum sp. | reverse complement strand
CAACAAGCTCAGGAAAAAAATCAAAGGCCCGATCCTTTGCTTCGTCGGGCCTCCCGGTGTCGGCAAGACTTCGCTCGGCAAATCGATCGCGCGCGCGCTCGGGCGAAATTTCGTCCGCATCTCGCTCGGCGGCATCCGCGACGAGGCGGAGATTCGCGGCCACCGGCGCACCTACATCGGCGCGCTGCCGGGCAACGTCATCCAGGCGGTGAAGCGCGCCGGCACGCGCTCGGGCGTGCTGATGCTCGACGAGATCGACAAGCTCGGGCGCGATTTCCGCGGCGACCCGTCATCGGCGCTGATGGAAGTTCTCGACCCGGAGCAAAACAACTCGTTCCGCGATCACTATCTCGATGTGCCGTTCGATCTCTCGAAGGTGCTGTTCATCGCCACGGCGAACTGGATGGATCCCATCCCCGAGCCGCTGCGGGACCGCATGGAAATCATCGAATTGCCCGGCTACACCGGCGAGGAGAAACTGCACATCGCGCACAAGTACCTGATCCCGAAGCAGACAGCCGAGAACGGCATAAAATCGGGGGAGCAGATCGAATTCACCGACGAGGGTCTGCGGGAAATCATTCACAGCTTCACGCGGGAAGCGGGCGTGCGCAACCTGGAGCGCGAGATCGCAACGATCACACGCAAACAAGCGCGGCGCATCGCCGAAGGCAAGATGGAAAAGATGGTCGTCACACCGGAAGTGGTCCGCGAATTCCTGGGCGTGCCGAAATTCCGCACGGAAAAGGAAGTCGAGGAGCGCGTCAAGCGGCCCGGCGTGGCCGTCGGACTGGTCTGGACGCCGGTGGGAGGCGACATCATCTTCATCGAAGCGACCCGCATGCGTGGTGGCAAGCAGTTCACCATGACCGGGCATCTGGGTGAAGTCATGCAGGAATCGATGACCGCGGCACTGACCTGGACGCGCGCGAATTGCGAGCGCTACGGCATCGATCCGGACTTCTTCCGCAAGCACGACATTCACATCCATGTGCCGTCGGGTGCGGTTCCGAAAGACGGCCCGTCCGCCGGTGCGGCGATGGTGACCGCTCTGGTGAGCTTGCTCAGCGGGCGGGCGGTGAAAAACCGCCTGGCGATGACCGGCGAAATGACGCTCTCGGGAATCGTTCTGCCCATCGGCGGCGTGAAGGAAAAAGTACTCGGGGCGAAGCGGGCGGGAATCAAGGAAGTCCTGCTGCCTGCGGACAACGAGCCGAATGTCGTGGCGGATCTCACTCCGGAAATCCTCGGCGATATAAAGATTACCTACGTGCGCACGCTGGACGAAGTCCTGGAGCACGCGCTCCAGAAGGAAGCGGTGACGCCGCCGATCGTGCCGCAGCCTGAGCCAAAGCCGAAGCGCATCGGCCCGGATAGCCCCAGGGCGATTCACTAAGCGTTTGTTCCAAGTGCGAAGCGAGTCGTAGCCAAGTGACAGCTGACTCGTGACTGCTGGAAGAGCCTGGCGAAGTTTGCCGGGCTTTTTCATTTCCCATACGCGGCACGGGCAAGGTACTAACTCCTGCTAACATGTTTCCCGGAACATGGCGCGTGAAAAGCCAGATGCGATAGATGCACCGGAAGAACTCGCCAAGCGAGTTTCGGAGACGCTGCTGCGGGAGCGCGTCGTGCCGCGGTTTGTGGATTCTTACGTCATCGAGAACGGACGCCACGCGCTGCAGGTTCACGCTTCGCTTTACCGCGATCTTCTGGCTCTGTTGCAGCGGGAAGCGCTGCTGGCTTTGACGGTGCGGGCGCTGGCAATTGTTTGCAACGAGCCGCAGCCTGCCGGCAAATCCAAACCGCGTCCCATGCTGCGGCGGGATGCCACGGCGTTCCGCAGGAAATTTCTGGCGTCACTGACGCGGCAGCAGGGCTGGACCGCGGGCGACGCGCTCGATTTTCAGCGCGACCTGCAAATGTATGAAGAGTTGCTGGCGCGTGCCGCCGCGACGCATCGCCGACGCAAACCATTTGAAGCGGCGGACCATCCCTTCGTCGACCGTTGCGCCTTTCTGTTGGATTCGTCGTTCATGGAAAAAGCACGCCTGGCGGCGACCCGCGCGCTGACGGGCATCGAGGAACTGGCCACAGCTTTGACGCAACAAGCTCAAGCGCGCGGCCATCACTGATGGAAGAGAAACGATCCTTCTTACTCGAAGAGTTCGTCTTTCCAGAGGCGCTACCCCGCAAGTGATGTATAAAAACCCCAGATGTCCATGACGACAAAAGCAAGCACTACAAGGAGCAGAACCTACCGTTCGCGGAAACCTGTTCACCGCATTTCGGGCAGAACATAGGAGGCCGGGATTCTACCATTGGTCCATGGCGCGCCGCGAATGCCTGCGGGCGCAGCTAGGAAATGCGCTCAACCTGGACCGCTGTGCCATAGGCAAGTACTTCGGTGACGCCTTGCATCACTTCGGTCGCATCGTAGCGCATGGCGACCACCGCGTTTGCTCCATGTTCCGCTGCATGCTGCAGTAACAGTTCAAAGGCGTCCTCGCGCGTCTTCTCGCAGAGGTTCGTAAAAATGGTGATGTTTCCTCCGACAATGGTCTGCAGCGCCGCGCCGAGAGTTCCGATCACGCTCCGCGAGCGCACGATAATTCCGCGCACGATGCCAAAATTTCTGACAATCCGGTAGCCGGGCAGTTCGAGGGCTGAAGTCACCATTCCAGAATCCACTCGGGGCATTTTTGTTCTCCTTAGAACGGGCGTTTGTTTACCTGTGCGATTCTAACCGTTCAAACGCCGCTCTGCGAGCAGTGTTCTTCTGCTATTCTCAGAAAGCGTGGAGACACTATTTTATTTTCTGGCCTTTCTGCAGATCCTCCTGGGAGCGTACCTCATCTGGCAGGTTTTGCAGTGGCTCGGCTACGTGCGGCGGCGCCTGCACACGGATCCGGGATTCTACGCGCCGCGTGTGGCCGTGCTCTGTCCCTGCAAAGGCATCGAGCCGGGCCTGGAGCGCAATCTATTGTCGCTGACGGAATTCGACCGCCAGAATTACGAGCTCTTTTTCATTCTCGCCTCAGGCTCAGATCCTGCCCGGAGCATTGTCGAGCGGATAGCTAAAGGTTCGAGAGTGAAAGCCCACGTGATCATCGCAGGGAGCCCGAGCACTTCCGGCGAGAAGGTGAACAACTTGCAAGTGGCCGTGGCGCAACTGCCGCCGGAATTTGAAGTACTCGTCTTCACCGACTCCGACGGGCGTCCGGGCAAAGGCTGGCTGCATCACCTGGTGGCGCCGCTGGGAGATGTAAGAATCGGCGCGACAACCACCATGCGTTGGCTGATTCCCAACCGCAGCAATCTGCCGACCGCGCTGCTCGCCGCGTGGAATGCGCCGGTGGTCACCATGCTCAGCGAGAAAGGAAGGAATTTCTGCTGGGGCGGTGGCACCGCCATTCGCCGGAGCATCTTTGAGCAATCGGGTGTGATGGACGAATGGAGAAACTCGGTCAGCGACGATTATTCCTTGACGCGTGCGCTGGAGCGCAACAATCGCTCGATTCTTTTCATACCGGAGTGCTTGACGCTTTCTTACGTCGAAACCGATTTCCCAGGATTGCTGGAGTTCACCAACCGCCAAATCCTGATCACCCGCGTGTACGCGGATAAAGTGTGGGCGCCCGCAGCCGCCACGCATCTTCTGTACTGCATGACACTTTTGCTCGGGGTGATTCTCATCTTGAGCGAGATTATCGAGCAGAGACCCGCGTTTCACATCGCCACGCTTACTTTTCTTCCTGTTCTACTTTCCTCCATCCGAAGTTCCATCCGGCTCATCGGCGTGACGGAGGCCCTCCCTGCCGGGCGGTCCCAGATCATGGGGCAAGCTTGGATTTACATTCTGTTAACAGTTTTCGTCCCGTTTCTCTACGTTGTAAATTTTGTGAACTCTCTCGTCACACGCAGGATTCGCTGGCGCGGTATGGCATACGAATTGATTAGCCCGGAGCAAACGCGAATCGTTTCATTTTGAAACTCTCGATTGTGGGAAGCTGTGTTTAGGTACTTTTCCACAAGGCATTGAGCAAATCCCTGCTACTGCGGATTCTCCCTCCGTTCCAAACTTTCGTGCGTAAGATGGAAAAATTTCGCCTACCGTGCAAATCCTACCGTCAAATGAGTTTGAAGGTGTCCAAACTCTGGCGTAAGTCCTCAAGTTTTGAGTAAGTTGCATATTCTTCCATTCGGAAGAATATTTGCAGGAAGAAAAGGTTCGGCAAAACCGTCTCAGGCGGACTTTCAGGGAGTTCCCACACGCCGGGTCGTCGCCGATCAGTAGGTAAGAGTCGCCGAACCATCAGCCCTCTTTTTGGCTTCTTGCCTGACTGTCTACCCATCTGGGGATTACGCCTCTTCGAGGGGCGAAGAACAGAAAACTCAAAGGCTTCGGTTCCGTCACGAGGCTGCATTCGAAGGGGGTTCGCGTGAAGGTCATCCGCAGAAGTGGACATCCGCAGCAATTGATAAATTCCCGCCCGGCTTTTCTCCGCGATGTGTTCTTTTTCTATGAAAAAAGCACGGGAGTGGCGCATTTTCATGTCGACGCCGGACCGGAGGGCAGGTTTCCCGTGGACCAGGCCGCCGGGCTGCTGGCGATGCACTGCATGGTGCGGGGCCAGTCCACGAACGACTACATTGTAATGGTCCAGGCCGAAGATGAAGTCCTGGAAGGCCTCAACGAGAAAGCGGACAAGCTGTTGGAGGCGGGGAAATCGGTCCGCAGCCAAGTGAAGTTGACGCGCCGAGAGGAAGAAGTTCTCTCCGGCCTGATGAAGAGCCTCGCCAACAAGGAAATCGCCAACAACCTGAATCTTTCCGAGCGCACCGTAAAATTCCATGTCTCATCGCTGCTCGCGAAATTCCGTGTGCGCGGCCGTATGGAGCTGGTTCGCGAAGCTTCGCGGCAAACCGCCGGCGGCATGCCCATGCCCATGCCGGTGGCCACACGGGAAGCACGCGCTTTTGCGCCCGTGGCAAGAAATTATTCCGCGGAGCGGCGTTCAGTAGCCGTGGTTCCCTTGGCCAAACGGCAATTGATGGCCTAATTCGGATTCCATCCCCGTTCTTGAGAAAAAAGAAAAGGCCCCCACCGGTTGGGGGCCTTTTCTTTCTTTAGAAAACTCAAAGGAAAAGACTACTTCTTCGCTGCATCGTACAGGTCGGCGGCTTTGTCCCAATTGACGACGTTCCACCAAGCCTTGATGTATTCACCGCGCACATTTTGATACTTCAGGTAGTACGCGTGTTCCCAGACGTCCAGCCCAAGGACGGCCTTGCTGCCGCCAGCGAGCAGATACGGAGTGTCCTGATTGGGCGTGGAATCGATGGCCAGTTTCCCATCTCGGACGACCAGCCACGCCCAGCCGGAACCAAAGCGGCCCAGGCCGGCGGCTGCAAATTTTTCCTGAAATCCAGCCAGCGACCCAAACGTCGAGGTGATCGCCGCCGCAAGATTCCCCTTGGGTTCTCCGCCACCCCCCTTTTTCATCAACGTCCAGAAGAGCGAGTGGTTCCAGTGGCCGCCGCCATTGTTGCGGACGGCGTTGCGAATATTTTCCGGGACCGAATCGAGACCTTTGAGAAGATCATCGAGCGACTTGGCTTGCAAATTGGCTTGACCTTCCAGGGCCTTGTTGAGGTTGGTGACGTAGGCGCCATGATGTTTGTCATGATGGATCTCCATCGTCTTGGCGTCGATATATGGCTCGAGTGCGTCAAACGAATACGGCAACGGGGGCACGGTAAAGGCCACGGGTTTTTCCTCCAGAGTAAGATTTGAATCCGAATCGGTCGCGGTGCCGGCGCGCAAAAGACCAGGTGCAGCGTTTCCTGCCCCAAGCAATCCTGCGCCGACAATACCCGTATTCAATAAAAAATTACGGCGATTCATGGGAACCTCTGCAGCGCGGAGAGCGAATCGACCTGCGGGTGGGATTATACCGCTAGTGCCCGCGGGATGGTAACTCGGCCTGAGAAAACCGCGATTCCACGGATTTCATCGGTTCGCCAGCCAGGCTTACGGCTGCCTGTCCCTCCAGCAACTGTTCCTTGCGCTCTTATTGGATGCGCGAAAGTGCCCAACGGGCAGATTCGGCCAGGACCTGATCCTCCGAAGCCGCGAGCCGCTCCAATAGAGCTTTGATTCGCCGCTGATCCGCCATCCCCGGCCGTAGCCCGGAATTCCCCAGCGCGATGCAGGAGTTGCGCAGCAGACCACGCCATTTGGCACGTTTGACTGGGCTTCCGCGAAAGAGGTTGCGAAAGTCTGATTCGCTCAGCCCGAGGAGCCATTCCAGTCTGGGAAGGTAGAGCGATTCGTCTTGCGACGGTGGAGACATCTCAGTCCGGTTTTCTCCTGAGGGAGGAAAAACTCTTGGCTGGAACTGCGGTATCGTGGCTATCGGTGCGCGGCGGTTCCACGGACAAACGTCCTGGCAGATGTCGCAGCCGAAAACATGATTTCCCATCGGCTCGCGGAACTCTTCCGGGATGGCGCCTCGCAGTTCGATCGTGAGATACGAAATGCACTTTCGGGCATCCATGACGTAGGGCTCGACGAAAGCCTGTGTCGGGCAGGCGTCCAGGCAACGCCGGCAGCTCCCGCACAAATCCGGCGGCGGCAGCTCGTTCGCCCCGAGCGACGGCTCGAGATCGAGAGTGGTGAGAATGACGCCGAGAAAGAAGAAGGAGCCGAACAACTGGTTGAGCAGCAGCGTATTTTTCCCGAGCCATCCCAAACCGGCGTATTTCGCAAGTACGCGCTCCTGCACGGGCCCCGTGTCCACGTAAGCGCGCGCCTCGAATGGACCTGGAAATCGTTCGCGCAGGGATTCCACGAGCGCGTCCAGCCTCTCCCGCAATACATCGTGATAGTCGTCGCCCCAGGCATACCGGGAAATCCATCCACTCGGCTTGCGGTCATCGATGGGCAGCGCAGGATTGATGGAAAGCGGTTTCTCGGTATTGTAGTTGAGCAAGCCGACGATGGCGCTCCGGATTCCCGGCATGGCGGTTTCCGGATCGGATCGGCGGGGATCCGCAAGGTACTTCATTTCGCCGCCGTAGCCACGCGCGAGCCACTCCGGCATCTGCTGCAGTTCGGGAAATTTTTCCGCGCGGACTATGCCACAGAGGTCGAAACCTATAGATTTCGCCTGGTCCACAATCCACAACGTATCGGCGAACGGCATCATCCAGAAGATTGTGCCGTAGTCCAGCGAATCAGGCGAGCCTTAGACTGGAGGGAGCTGCGGCGTGCGGGGCTAGGCCTTGTTCCGCGTGGAGGAAACTCACGAGCTGAAGGAACATTCTGATGTCGTGCTCGAGAGAACCGGCCGTGCGCGATCAGTCAAAGCTTCGTAGCGCGCTGCTCTCTTCTGTAAACACATCAAACACGGTGTAGAGCTTGGTGATCTGAAGGAGATCGCGGACTTTCTTCGTCAAGTGCAGCAACTTCAGGTCCCCGCCCTGATTCTTCACCCCCGTGAACCCGCTGACCAGTTCGCCGATTCCCGAGCTGTCGATGTAGTCCACGTCTGCCAGATTCAGCAGAATCATTTTCCGCTGATCCTCCAGCAGTCCCCGGATTGTCTTTCGCAACAAGGCGCTACCCTCTCCGAGGGTGATCCGGCCGCTCAGTTCCACAACGGTGACTTGCCCGGCATCGCGATGCGTTGCATGTAGTGACATCTCTATCCTTACGCTTCCTGTTGGGGCGTGGCGTTTTGTCCGCCTTGGCCATTTGGGGAAGCACTCCCCGGGGCGGGCAGTTTCTTTGACATCACGATTTCCGCGCCACCCGTTCTGCCGGAAACCACATCGAACTCGTCCATGAAAGCGCGCATCAGGAAGATCCCCCGGCCGGAGGTACAGAGCAGATTTTCCTCGGCGAGCGGGTCCGGAACATCGGCAAGCTTGAAACCCGGGCCCTCGTCCAGCACGTGAATAATCATCTTATCCGTTGTGAGGTCGACGCCAATGTGAATTTTTTTGTCCGCACGTTCCTGGTTCCCATAGTGAAAAGCATTGATTACGCCCTCGCGCACGCTCATCCCGATGCGGTAGCAATCATCCTCGCCAAATCCCGCCGCTTCCGCCACGCGGAGACACATCTCCTCGGCGAGATTGACGCTCTCGACTTGCGACTCCAGCGTCATTTCGAGGTGCTTGGTATCGGAGGCCATCTTTTAAGCTGCTGTTGCCCCGGGAGCCCTAGTGTGAGCGCTTTATGGGTAACATAGCAACGGAAACGGAGTCAATGGAGCAAGAGGGCTTATTTTTTCCTCTTCGGGATCTAGCGCAGGCCGACCCTCTTTAGAAACGACTTCAAGAGGCCTAGCGGTTGCACTAACTGGGTTTCCCATCCGTCATATTCACCATCGACAGCCTTCGCGAAGCGAAGAATCTCCAGCACAGCATTATCGATTGACTCTTGGTCCACGCGGTCGCTCTTTCTAATCTGGAGGCCATAAACCCCTGGCTCTTGCTTATCCGTTCCGGAGAAAGGCAGGAGTTCGTAGCCCAACTCTTTCATTGAGTGAGAAAATTTGAGCCGGTCGGCTTCGCTCGTAAAATAGATCCAGTGGGATACCTCACGAGGTTCGTCGAGGCGGTCACCCTTCTTCTGCAACACTTCGAGCACATGCCGATTCTGGATTTTTTGTAGCTCCTCTTTGGGCGGATAAAGAACGGAGAGATACTGGCCCCAAGTAGGATCATCCTTTGTTCCAGTTTCAAATTCATACGAGGAAAAAGAACTGAGTGGGCGATTAATTGCATGATCATGTCCGTGAGCTTCAGCAACATAGAAATAGAATTCGCGCCGGCCTTGCGTGGTAATTCTTCCAACGAACACTGCATCGTGTTCTTTTTCAAGTGACGCCGTAAGTCCGTCCCCTAGTTTCCAGAGTGCGTCGGCCTCTTCTTGGCTGGATAATCCGTCGGGTCGAGGTGATCGCATCTTGACCCAGACATAGAGCAACCGTGGGCGGGACGAATCAGGTGCCGTCTTGGCGAGGGACAAATTCAGAAAGATCGACGCAAGTTCACCATTCACGTTGCAGATGTAAGAATCCCAGTTTTCTGGCACCGATCACCTCTGAATCCTGAGATTGTGACAGGCCATATTACTGAATCGAATGATACTGAAGTCAAGCCCAGTAGGAGCGATCCAGCGTTCTGTACTGAAT
>JBGQDD010000104.1:0-9247 GCA_041495665.1 Candidatus Acidiferrum sp. | reverse complement strand
CTTTTTATTGCGACGCTGGCATTCACAAACTGGCGCGCCCAACGCCATCCTTACTCCTTATGGATATCGATCGGGCTGATGTGTTCCCTGGCAGGCGATGTCTGGTTGCTCTGGCCTGCCCGCTATTTTCTAATGGGGCTTCTCTCATTTCTCGTTGCCCACATTGCCTATTTGACGGCCTTCACGCGGAGCATAAGATTTCCCGCGCGGCCTCTGGTCTGGCTGCTTTATGTCGCAATCGGCCTCGGGTTGTGGTTTTTTCTCCGGCCTGGACTTTCGGTTTCCCTCGGAGCACCAGTGGCTGTCTACATTTTCCTCCTCTTCACGATGGCTTCTCAGGCCATGGGACGGCTTCTTATCCTGCACACTATTGCCGCGCGACTTGCCGCTATAGGTGCAATCTTCTTCATCATTTCAGACACGCTTCTCGCCCTCGATCGGTTCCGTCGCCCGATTCCGGCGTCGGCCATCCTCGTGCTCGGCGCTTATTATTTGGCGCAGTGGCTTATAGCCTCATCGACGTGTGCGACGCCGGAAGTCACACCCTTGAGCATGGGAAAGATTCCGGCGGTTCTGCCGTCGCATTTCTCTTGAAGGATGGAAAGCAATTTTGCTGAAATGATTCTATGTTTGGCCGTTCCAATTCGCGACCGGGCCTGACTGGCATCAGCATTCGTCGGGCGCAAGGCGCCGATGCCGGTGCGCTCGTCCGCCTGATCAACGCCGCTTTCCGCGTCGAGCAGCCCTTCATCGAAGGCGACCGCATCAACCCTGACGGCGCCCGTGCCTACCTGGAAAAAGGGAAATTTTTGCTGGCCGAGGATGCGGCTGGCCTCGCAGGATGCGTCTATGTTGAGATTCGCGGCGACCGTGGCTACCTAGGCCTCCTTGGGGTGGACCCCCAGCGCCAGGGTACTGGCTTGGGCCGCAAACTAATGGCTGCCGCGGAGAATTTTTTCCGCGAGGCCGGCTGCGTCGCGGTTGACATTCGCGTCATCAGTGCGCGCACGCCCCTTCCTGCTTTTTATCGCCACCTCGGCTACCTCGAAACCGGTATCGCTCCTTTCGCTCCGGATGTGCCCGTCAAGGTTCCCTGCCACTACATCCTCATGTCCAAGACCATTGGCTGAAAGGGGGAGCGGTTGTTATGGTTAACTTGCATTCCCTCATTTCCAATCCTCCGCGCCTTCAGGCAGAATACCCCTTCCATTCTGGGGGAACCATGAATCGCACCGCTGCCATTGCATCCATTCTCTTCGTGGGAATCTCGCTTGCTCCCGTGGGCAATCACGTCGCCGCCGACGAGCAGCCTCTCTTCGGCTACTCCGCCGAATCTTCCCGCACCGAACGCCAATGGGAAGAGAAGCTCCGCGCCATTCCCAGTCCCGACAATCTCCGCGCTTACATGCAGCGTCTCTCCGCGCATCCTCACCACGTTGGCTCGCCTTACGACAAGGACAACGCCGAATGGATCGCCGCGAAATTCAAGGAGTTCGGTCTCGATACGCACATCGAACAGTTTGACGTTCTCTTTCCAACGCCGAAGGAACGCCTCGTTGAGCTTGTCGAAGGCGGCCCAAAATATGTCGCCAAGCTCCAGGAACCGGCCCTTCCGCAGGACCCCACCTCCAATCAGCAAGCCGAGCAGCTTCCCACTTACAACGCTTACTCGATCGACGGCGACGTCACCGCTCCTCTCGTCTACGTCAACTACGGAATCCCCGAGGACTACGAACAGCTCGAGCGCATGGGTATTTCCGTGAAGGGCAAGATTGTCATCGCGCGCTACTACCACTCCTGGCGCGGTATCAAGCCCAAGGTCGCAGCCGAACACGGCGCGATTGGCTGCCTGATTTACTCCGACCCCCATGAAGATGGATTTGTCCAAGGAGAGACGTTCCCTTCCGGGGCTTACCGCCCACCGGATGGAGTCCAGCGCGGCAGCGTCGCGGACATGCCGTTTTATCCCGGTGACCCGCTCACGCCGGGTGTGGGAGCCACGAAAGATGCCAAGCGGCTAAAGATTGAAGACGCCGCCACCATCACCAAAATTCCGGTCCTGCCAATTTCCTACTCCGATGCCCAGCCTCTCCTTGCTGCGCTGACCGGCCAAGTGGCTCCAGAAGGGTGGCGCGGCGGCCTCGGCATCACCTATCACGTCGGCCCCGGCCCCGCGAAAGTTCACCTCAAAGTGAAATCGAATTGGGACATCAAGCCGGTGTACGACGTGATCGGAAAAATTCCAGGCGCAACGTTTCCCGATGAGTGGGTGATTCGCGGCAACCATCATGACGGGTGGGTGAACGGCGCGGAGGATCCCATCTCAGGACTGGTTGCTATCCTGGAAGAAGCGCGGGCGCTCGGTGAGCTGGTCAAGTCCGGCTGGAAGCCCAAGCGCACCATCATTTATTGCGCGTGGGACGGAGAAGAGCCCGGACTGCTGGGCTCGACCGAGTGGGCCGAGCAGCACTACAACGAATTGCGCGCGCACGGCGTCGCGTATATCAATTCAGACGGCAACGGCCGCGGTTATCTCGGCATTGAGGGATCACACACGCTCGAAAAATTCAGCAACGATATCGCGCGCGACATTTCCGACCCGGAAACAAAACTGAGCGCGTGGAAGCGCCTGCAGCTCCACGAAATCGCCAATGCCAAAACCGCGGAGCAGCGCGAAGAAATTCGCAAACGCGCCGATCTGCGAATTCCCGCTCTCGGTTCCGGTTCGGACTTCACCGTTTTCCTGCAGCACAATGGCGTGGCCTCCCTCAATATCGGATTCGGCGGCGAAGATGACGGCGGGATCTACCATTCCATCTACGACGATTTCTACTGGTACACGCATTTCAGCGATACGGATTTTGTCTACGGCCGCGCGCTCGCGCAGACCGGCGGCACGGCCGTGATGCGCCTGGCGGACGCCGATTTGCTTCCTTTCGAGTTCGGAAATTTCGCGGACACCGTGCAGACCTACTTGAAGGAACTGAAAACTCTTTCGCAAAAAATGCAGGACGACATTCGCGAGCGCAACAAGGAAATCGAAGAAGGCGTTTTCAAAGCCACCAACGACCCGAAGCGTCCGCTGGTTGCGCCTGCCGCGGAAGCCGTTCCGCCGCACCTGAATTTCGCGCCTCTGGAAAATGGCGTGGACGCGCTCGCGCGCAGCGCGGCGGAGTATCGCAAGGCGCTGGAACAAGCGAACGCCAATGGCGGAGCCGCGCTGGCTTCCGCATCGCTTGCCGAAGTCAACAAAATGCTCATCGACACTGAGCGCAAACTCACCAATGCCGAGGGTCTTCCCAATCGCTCGTGGTTCAAACACCTGCTCTACGCCCCCGGCTTTTACACCGGCTATGCCGTCAAGACGGTGCCCGCCGTCCGCGAAGCCATCGAGCTAAAAAAATGGAAACAAGCCGACGAAGCCATCGTCGTCGTCGCGCGTGTGTTGCAGGATGAGGCTGTACTGATCTCTTCCGCCGCCGGAAAGCTCACCGTGGCAGCACGCTGAGATTCTGCTTCTAGGGGCGCAGCATGCTGCGCCCCTGCGATGCGAAACTGAATCTCACCGCTTATACTTCGCCGCGTAAGCGGGCGTGGGAATCGAAGGATCGCACCGCTCATCTCGGATCGGCGCCCCCGGCGTGACGGAAAGAGGAATCACGCCGGCCCATACCGGCAGCGCGTAGTCCGGAGCGTCGTCTTCGACCGGGCCGCTTCGAATCTTTGCGGAAACTTCCGTGAGCGGCAGGCGCAGAATGCTCGTGGCTTTGAGTTCTTTTTCGTTCGGCTGGCGCGCATCGTTCCAGCGGCCAGGAATTATTTTTTCAGTGAAGGCGCGTAGCGCTTCGAGTTTTTCTTCCGGCGCGTCGACGAGAGTGGCTTTTCCGAGTGCCACGACGGAGCGATAATTCATCGAGTGGTTGAAGACCGAGCGGGCGAGAACGAAACCGTCGGTAAGAGTCACCGTGATGCAAACGGAAATTCCAGCGCTTACGTTGCGCAACATGCGGCTGGCCGCGGAGCCGTGGAAATAGATCGCGTCGCCGATGCGCGCGAACAGCGTGGGGATGACGTAAGGCTGGCTGTCGACGGCGAATCCGACGTGGCACACGAAACCTTCGTCGAGAATCTTGTCGATAGTTTCGCGATCGTAAGCGCCGCGATGCGCTTCACGTACCACGCGCGTACGCTCCGTTGGCGGAATGGTTTCGGGCACGAAGCACCTCATGGAGAAACATGGCGCGGAGCCGGCCGCTTTGCGGCTGCCCATTTGATTTTTAGCCGGCGCCAATGCGGCATGAGTGAGGAACAACCGCAAGTATCGTATCACGGGCGAAACGGAGCGAATTCGGGAGCGGCGCGGAGCGCGGGAAAATGTGGTCCCAATTTGGATGCTCCGGCTTACAACGACCGCTTCACGTGTGAGAAACTAGCGGACCTGAGATCGTAACCATTCGCGGTCGGGAAAGAGACGATGAGCACACCAGCGATGCAAAGTTCGGACACCAGAGCGTTCGATATTGGATGGGTACGCGAACAATTCCCATCGCTCAAATTGTCGGTCAACGGGCAGACGGCGGCCTTTCTGGATGGGCCGGCGGGGACGCAGGTACCGAAGCGGGTCATGGACGCGGTGCAGAATTATTTTGTGAGCGCGAACGCGAATACGTATGGCGCGTTTCTGACCAGCCGACGAACCAACGAAATGATCCTGTCGGCGCGGGCGGCGATGGCGGATTTTTTCAACTGCGATGCGAATGAAGTGGTCTTCGGGCAGAACATGACGACGATCACGTTTGCGCTGGCGCGGGCGATCGGAAGGGAACTGCAAGCCGGCGACGAGATTGTGGTGACGACGCTGGACCATGATGCCAACGTCGCGCCGTGGCGCGCGTTGGAAGAAAAAGGCGTGGTGATCCGGCAGGTGGATATTCACGAAAGTGATTGCACGCTGGATCTGGATGATTTGCAGCGAAAGATTTCGGCGAAGACAAAGCTCGTGGCCGTTGGCTACGCCTCGAACATGGTGGGAACGATCAATCCCGTAGCGGAGATTACGAAACTCGCGCATGCGGCGGGCGCACTCATGTTTATTGATGCCGTGCACTACGCGCCGCATGGGCTGATTGACGTGAAGGCGCTGGATTGCGATTTTCTAGTCTGCTCGCCTTACAAATACTTCGGGCCGCACATGGGGACGCTGTACGGCAAGCGCGAACACCTGGAGAAGTTCAAGCCGTACAAGGTGCGGCCGGCGACGGACACTTCACCCGAATGCTGGGAAACGGGAACGCAAGTGCAGGAATTAATCGCCGGGATTGGCGCAGCGGTGGATTACATTGTAGAACTGGGACGGCATTGTGACCCGAACGTAAAGAGCCGCCGCGAAGCCTTGCAAGCAGCGTACCGGGCGACGCACCGATATGAAACCGGACTGCTGGCGCGGTTAATCGCGGGATTGCAGATAATTCCGGGGATGCGCATCTTCGGCATTACCGACGCAAAACGATTTGATGAGCGTTGCTCGACACTATCATTCCGGCTGGGCGACCACAACCCAACGGAAATTGCGGCGTTTCTGGGGGAGCGCGGTATTTTCGCCTGGGACGGAAATTTCTACGCGCTGAATCTCTCCGAGCGCCTGGGCGTCGAGCAACACGGCGGCGTCTTGCGAGTCGGGCTAGTGCACTACAACACCGCCGAAGAAGTGGATCGATTGCTCGCGGCACTGCGTGAATTTGCTGCGCGGTAACAAGCGTCTTGATCCGCTCTCATGAATAGCAAAAACATCTTCGTAAGCGAAAGACTATGAGCAAACGACCGAAACCGATTGTGTTGACCGTGCTAGATGGCTGGGGATACCGCGCGGAGACGAAGGGGAACGCGATCGCGCTGGCGCGCAAGCCGGCGTATGACGAGCTGATCCAGAAATTTCCCAATACCTTGATTCATACGTCCGGGCCTTTTGTCGGATTGCCCGAAGGGCAGATGGGCAACAGCGAAGTGGGGCACATGAACATGGGCGCGGGGCGCATCGTGCACATGGACATCACGCGGATCGACCTGCTGATCGCGAACAAACAATTGCAGAGCGTGCCGCTTTTTCAGCAAGCGATGGAGCGCGGCCGGGCGCGGCAACTGCATTTTGTGGGATTGCTGAGTGATGGCGGCGTGCACTCGCACATGCAGCATCTGTTTGCGCTGCTGGAGATGGCCAAGCAGCAAAAAGTGGAAAACGTGTTTGTGCACTGTTTTATGGACGGACGCGACACCCCGCCGAACAGCGGGCGCGACTACGTGCGGCAGTTGCAGCAGAAAATGCGCGAACTGGGCGTAGGCGAAATCGCCACGCTGGTAGGACGCTACTACGCGATGGACCGCGACAACCGCTGGGAGCGCGTCGAACTGGCTTATCGCGCGCTGGTACACGGTGAAGCGGAAACGCGGACGGACGATCCGGTCGCGGCGCTGCAGCGGAGTTATGAAGCGGACGTGACGGATGAATTTATCAAGCCGATCGTGGTGACGAAGGGAAGCGGAGCTTCTGCCTCGCCGGTGGGGTCGATCCACGACGATGACGCGGTGATTTTCTTCAATTTTCGCGCGGACCGCGCGCGGCAAATGACGTACGCGCTGGCGGCGCCGGACTTCGATAAGTTTGTGGATGCGAAGCGGCCGAAGAATTTGTTTTACGTGGGGATGACGCAGTACGACAAGAAGTGGCCGTGGCTGAACTACGTGATTGCGCCGGAGAAACTCGAGCACATCCTGGCGCAGGTGTTTGCGGAACTGCAGTACAAGAATTTGCGCACGGCGGAGACGGAGAAGTACGCGCACGTGACGTATTTTTTCAACGGCGGCGTGGAAAAGCCTTTTGCCGGAGAAGAGCGGATTCTGGTGCCATCACCAAAAGTGGCGACTTACGATTTGAAGCCCGAAATGTCCGCGGCGGGAATTACGGACACGGTGGTGAAAGCAATCGAGAAGGACGAGTTCGACGCCATCATCATGAATTATGCGAATGCGGACATGGTGGGTCATTCGGGAAAGCTGGAAGCGGCGATTAAAGCAGTGGAAGCGGTGGACGCGGGGCTGGGACAGATCTATCAGGCGCTGAAGCCGCGCGGAGGCGTGTGGATCATCACCGCGGACCACGGGAACGCGGAGACGATGATCGATCCGAAGACCGGCGGGCCGCACACCTATCACACGACGAATCCCGTGCCGCTTATTCTAGTGAGTGATGATGACAAGCTGCGATTGAAGCCGGGCGGATCGCTGCGGGACATCGCGCCGACCATGCTGAGCGCGCTGGGGCAACCGTGGCCTGCGGATATGACGGGAACGGATTTGCGCATCATCACATAGCCTGACCATGAGCCGTACAACACCTGCAGAAACAAAACTTGTGATTTGTGTTTGGCACCCGTTTACGGAGTGGCGGCCGAAGCCGGCGATGGCGGAGGCCATTCGAAAGCGGTGGCCGGAGATGCGTGTTTTGCATTTACCGAATTACGACCGGTTGCCGGCGGAGTTGCCGGACACGGACATTTTTGTGGGCTACTCGTTGCGCGCGGAGCAATTGAAGGACGCGAAGAAGCTGAAGTGGATTCATTCGACGGCGGCGGGCGTGGCGCAATTGATGTATCCGGAACTGCGGGATTCCGGGATCATGGTGACGAACCCCAGCGGAATTTTTTCCGTGCCCATGGCGGAGCACACCATGGGCCTGCTGCTGGCGCTGGCGCGGAATTTTCCTGATTCGGTGCGGGGACAAGACCGGGGGCGATGGTCGCAGCAGGAGATTTGGGACAAGCCACAGCATTTGTCGGAGTTGAATGGAAAGGTGTTGTTGATCGTAGGGTACGGATCAATCGGGCGGGAAGTGGCGAAGCGGGCGAAGGCGTTTGATATGCGCGTGTGGGGCGTGACGCGGTCGGGTGAGGGAGAGCGCACAAATGCGGAAAAGATTTTTTCCGCAGCCAAATTGCACGAAGCATTGACGGGCGCGGATTACGTGTTGATTTGCGCGCCGGAGACTGCGGAAACGAAACACCTCATCGGAGCGGCGGAAATCGCAAGGATGAAACGCGGGGCGCGGCTGATCAATGTGGGGCGCGGATCGTTGCTGGATGAACCCGCGCTGCTGCAGGCATTGGAAAGCGGCGCGCTGGGCGGCGCGGCGCTGGACGTGGCGCAGACGGAACCGCTGCCGGCGGAGAGTCCGTTGTGGAAGGCGCCGAATTTGTTCCTCACGCCGCACACCAGCGGGGTGAGCGACCGGCTGTGGGACCGGCAAGCGGCGATCCTGATCGAATTACTAGAGAGATGGTTTGACGGGCGGGAATTGTTTAACCGCGTGGATTTTGCGCGCGGCTACTAGAGTAGTTCTTCGTCGTTGGTTTTTAGTTCTTAGTCAGAGGGAGTGCGCGCTAACGGCTCCCTGTCTTGAAAAGTACCTGACCAACCAATCGTCTGCAGGCTCACGTCCAATAACTTTGAACTGAAAACTGAAAACTGAAAACTAAGAACTAAGAACCAAAAACTAAAAACTGGATTCAGTCGCCGACGCCGCCTTTAGGCGCTTGATAGCCTTCGCGGGCGTAGACCTGGAATTTTTGTTTCTTGCCTTTTTGGTCCAGCACCGTGAGCGGGCCACCATCGGGCGCAACCAACTCCACTTTAATCTTGTGAAATTTGCCGTCCTTCGCGCCGCTTGTCGGCGAGTAGGAGAGGCTGTACTGGTGGCGGAGGAAAGCAGCCACGTCCCTAAAAACGCTGGGCATCTCACCGGCGAACTGCGGAAACCAGGAATAGCCTCCGGTCTCCTGCGAAAAAGTTTTTAGCTGATTTTCCGCCTGCAGGTAATCCATGCGCCGTACGCTGTTCATTCCACCGTTCATATCAGCGAAGTTCTGATAGGCGCGGCCCAAACCGACGCAAAAAATCGTGACGTCACTTTGGCGGAGCTGCTTCATGGTTTGATCGAGGGTGTGTTTCGAGAAGGTGTCCACGCCGCTGGCCAGCAGGACGATGGACTTCTTGCCCTTTACATCCTTCAAGCGATCCACGGTTTCAAGTACGGCGTCAAACACATTCGATTCGCTGAACCCCGGGAAATAGAGATGATAGAGCCCCTGCATGACTTCGTCCTTGTTTTGCGTGAAGTCCACTTCGATGCGGGTCTTCATGTCAAAGGTCTCGAGGGCGACCCAGTCTTTCTGTTGCAAACTGGGAAAAAGTGCCG